>JALRLK010000151.1 GCA_023254495.1 Marivivens sp.
TGGCGTCTGTCGTTGCTCGTGGCAGGCCTCGTCACTCTGGTGGCGGGAGTGCATTACGACTACATGCGTGACTTCTGGGTTGCAGAGCAAACGACGCCAATTGTTTACCGCTACATTGATTGGCTGATAACAGTGCCACTCCTAATGATTGAATTCTTCATCATTTTGCGTGCAGTTGGAGCAAAGGTTGGCGTTCAGTCTTTTGTAAGACTTCTAGTCGGAACCCTAGTTATGCTTGTCTTCGGCTACTTCGGCGAGGCAGGTATCATGTCCGCGGCATTGGGTTTTGCCATCGGTATGGTCGGCTGGGTTATCATCATATGGGAAATCTATGGTGGCGAGGCCGGCAGAGCCGCTGCTAATGCAGAGGCTTCGGTACGATCCGCCTTTAACTCCATGCGGTGGATTGTTTTGGTTGGTTGGGCAATCTACCCAATCGGCTATGTGCTTGGCTATTTTACAGGCGGGGTTGACCAAGGATCGCTAAACGCTGTCTACAACCTTGCAGACTTCGTGAACAAAATCTTGTTCGGCCTAATCATTTGGAATTTGGCCGTCAGAGACAGCGAACACGCGCACGGCTGATTAGGATAATTAAAGCTTGTTTGATCGGGCGCCTCAGTGGCGCCCGATTTCGTTTTCGCAATCATCAAAAAAGTGCTCGGGCGCGGGCAATGATCGCAACTCATCGGAGGAAACGAAGTCAACTAGCAAGTCAAAATAACCCTTGACTAAATTGCAGATTCACAATGGCTTACCCTTAAATCTGTCGCCAGTAATTACACGTCTTCTGACATCTTTGCCCCGTTGCTATTGGTCCCTTAACCTCTTCCACAGCATCCGCCAGCTGCCTCGGAATGCCCGCCACAAGCCGCATGCCGGCCCTCTAGCGCGCTTGTTGATACACTGGGTTGGCAGGCGCGCTGACAAGCTAGGCATCCCTCACACAGACATTGTCGCGGCCACCGCCCGCTTCCATGCGGCATACCTTGTCTGGCGGGCCTCTCCGTTCATCTCCGGCGCAAAGCTCCGGTCCAGCGCCCAGGACTTCCCGAATTCCTCCATTCCGGGATAGACGCCCGCCCTTTGCCCGGCGAGCCATGCTGCGCCGAGTGCGGTGGTCTCGAGGACGGTGGGCCGTTCAACCCGTGCGCCGGTGATGTCGGCAAGAAATTGCATGGTCCAGTTACTTGCCGTCATGCCGCCATCGACGCGCAGGGTGCTTTCGCCGGTCTGCCCCATGTCGGCGCGCATCGCCTCAAGAAGATCGCGCGTCTGAAAGCCCACACTCTCAAGCGCGGCACGGGCCATCTCGGCTGGCCCCGTCCCCCGTGTCAGACCAAAGGCCGCTCCGCGACATTCGGCATTCCAATAGGGGGCGCCGAGCCCGACGAAGGCGGGCACGAGGATCACGTCCTGATGAGGATCGGCCCTCTCGGCAAGGTCTTGGGTCTCGGCGGCGCTTTGGATGATCCCAAGCCCGTCGCGCAGCCACTGCACCACCGCTCCAGCGATGAAAATCGACCCTTCGAGGGCATAGGTGGGTTGGCCATCAATTTGATAGGCGATGGTCGTCAAAAGGCGATTTCTCGAGGCGACCGCCTGATCGCCTGTGTTGAGGAGGGCGAAACAGCCTGTCCCGTAGGTCGATTTCATCATACCAGGTTGAAAGCAGGCTTGGCCGACGGTTGCCGCCTGCTGATCGCCCGCAACGCCAAGGATCGGCAGAGGCGCGCCGAAAAGCACGGGATCGGTCATGCCGAAATCGGCGGCGCAGTCTTTCACCTCGGGCAAGACTGCCATGGAGATCTCGAAGAGATCGCAGATCTCGGCACTCCAGCGGCCCTCGTGAATGTCGTAGAGAAGCGTCCGAGCCGCGTTGGTGGCGTCAGTGGCGTGCACCTTGCCGCCCGTCAGGTTCCAGATCAGCCAGCTATCGACGGTGCCGAAGGCAAGCTCTCCCTTCGCCGCGCGCTCCTGAGCGCCGGGGATCATCTCCAAAAGCCAGCGCAGCTTGGTGCCCGAGAAATAGGGATCGGCCAAAAGGCCGGTGCGGGCGGTGATCATCGCCCCGTGCCCCGCCTCGCGCAGCTTGCGGCAAAAGTCGGCGGTGCGGCGATCCTGCCAGACGATGGCCTTGTGGAGCGGCTTGCCAGTGGCGCGCTCCCAAAGAAGCGTGGTTTCGCGCTGGTTGGTGATGCCGATGCCGGCGATGTCCTTCGCTGTCAGTCCGGCTTTCTCGATGGCCGACCGGCAGGTGGCAAGCGTGCTCTGCCAGATATCTTCGGGATCGTGCTCGACCCAGCCGCTTCGCGGGAAGTGCTGGGCAAACTCCTGCTGCGCGGTGGCAACTGGTTTCATCGCACCGTCAAAGAGGATGGAGCGGCTCGATGTGGTGCCCTGATCGATGGCGAGGATATGGGTCATGCTCGGCTCCCTTGTCCCGCACAAAGACAGGGCCACACGCCGCGACTGTCAAGCCCGAGGCTAGTCCCTCGAAGGAGCGCCGCCCGTACCCGCGGGTCGAGACCGACCCCGGGCTCGACGCTGGCCACCACCGCCCCGATCAGGGTCACGCTCCGGGGGGCGACTCCCGCCAGCTCCAGAGTCAGCAGGCACTGCTCCAGCCCGGGGTCGTGCGGGCTCAG
>JALRLK010000183.1 GCA_023254495.1 Marivivens sp.
AACGCACCCGATGAAATACCTGACCCTGCCACGCGTCCTTGCGGCGACGCTTGTGATGCCTGTGCTTGTGGGCATCGGCGACATCATCGGCGTCATGGGCGGCTATCTGGTCGGCACCCAGCGCCTCGGCTTCAATGGCGCGGCCTATTTGCAGAACACCATTGATTTCCTCGAGCCGCTCGATGTGTATTCCTCGCTCGTCAAGGGCGCGGTCTTTGGCTTTATCGCCGCGCTGATGGGCTGCTATTACGGCATGAATTCGGGCCGCGGCGCGATGGGCGTGGGCCGGGCCACCAAGAATTCGGTGGTCATGGCGGCGATCCTGATCCTTGCCTCCAACTTCCTGCTTACGGAGGCGTTCTTCTCGGCATGATCACGCTCTCCAACGTACACAAGGCTTTCGGCGCCAACAAAGTCCTGCGTGGGATCGACCTGACCGTGCCCAAGGGCACGAGCACGGTGGTGATCGGCGGCTCGGGCACCGGCAAGTCGATCCTGATCAAGTGCATCCTCGGCCTCGTGGAGCCGGATTCGGGCGTCATCACCGTCGATGGCGTGGATGTGACGACCCAGCCGCGCGATGCCTTCCTTGCCCGCTTCGGGATGCTGTTCCAAGGCGGCGCGCTCTTCGACAGCCTGCCGGTCTGGCAGAACGTCGCCTTTCGCCTCTTGCGCGGATCGCTCAAACGCCCCAAGACCGAGGCGAAAGAAATCGCCATAGAAAAGCTGCGCCGCGTGGGCCTTGCCCCTGATGTGGCCGACCGCTTTCCCGCCGAATTGTCGGGGGGGATGCAAAAGCGCGTGAGCCTTGCCCGCGCCATCGCCGCCGAGCCCGAGATCATCTTTTTCGACGAGCCGACCACCGGCCTTGATCCGATCATGTCGGGCGTCATTAACGATCTGATCCGCGAGATCGTGGCCGAGATTGGTGCCACGACCATCACCATCACCCACGACATGACCTCGGTCCGCGCCATTGCCGATCAGGTGGCGATGCTGCACGCGGGCAAGATCCGCTGGGCGGGGCCGATTGGCGATCTCGATACGACCGACGATCCCTATGTGCGCCAGTTTGTCTCCGGCAGCCCCGAAGGCCCGATCGAGACCCTGCGCTAGCGCTTGCGGGAGCGCCGGCGATTGCCTAGCGTCAGCCCATGCCACCCGTCGCCCATATCGCCGCCTATATCCTCGTCAACGCCATCGCGGTGGGCGCTGCGGGTCCGCAGATCGCCAACCTAAAGCACCCGATCCGCGCCAAGCGTCTCGCTTCGCGGGCGGTGGTGATCTTCTGTTCGAGTTTCGTCTTCGGCTGGATCCTCGCCGCTGGGCATTTCGTGCCGGAATATGTGGCTGGTCCGACGATCTTCCTCTCGGCCATCATCGCCTTCGCCTCATGGAGCGCCGGCATGGTCTGGGGCGGACCGGCGACGCGGGCCGACAAACTCACCTTCCTCTTCGCCGGCTCTGCGATCCTGCTTCTTCTTTGCCTCGCCGTGACGGGCGCGCTCGATGAATAGCATCCTGCGCCTCGCCAACTATGCGCTGTTGGTCCTCTACCCCGTGGCGTGGTTCGCCCCGCTCCTAAAGGCGGGGTTCATCCTACCGATCTTTGGCCTGACCGAGATCAGCGTGGTCAGCGGCCTCCAAAGCCTGTGGGAAAGCGATGCGGCGCTGGCGCTGGTCGTCACCACGCTGGCGATCTTCCTGCCCTATATGAAGACCATCGCCATTGCGCTCATTCACTCGCGCCTGCTCTCCCCCCGCCTCCTGCCGCTTCTAACATGGATCGGGCGGCTCGCTATGGCGGATGTGTTCCTCGTCGCCCTCTATATCGTCATCGCCAAGGCCAGCGCGCCCACGCATATCGAGACCCAATGGGGCCTCTGGCTCTTTACCGCCTGCGTTCTCGCCTCGCTATTCATCTCGGCCCTGACGCCGCACCGGCGCCGAGGTTAGCCGTTGCCGCGCCGCGCCACCTGAGGCAGAAAGAGCCATGGCCAAAGACCTGAGTTTCACCTGTTCCGCCTGTGGCGCCGCCTTCTCGAAATGGGCGGGCCAATGCGAGGCGTGCGGCTCGTGGAACACCCTCGTTCAGGAAGGTCCGCTTTCGACCGGCCCCGCGGGCAAAACCCTTGGCGGCAAGCGTGGCAAGGGCCTGCCGCTCACCGATCTCGCCACAGAAGAGCCCGATCCGCCTCGCACCGAGGCAGGCGTGGAAGAGCTTGACCGTGTGCTCGGAGGCGGGCTCGTGAAAGCCTCGGCGCTTTTGGTGGGGGGCGATCCGGGGATCGGCAAATCGACGCTCCTTCTGCAGGCCGCCGCCCGCTTTGCCCGCAATGGCCTCAAGGTCATCTATGTCTCGGGCGAGGAGTCGGTGGCCCAAGTGCAGATGCGGGCGCGGCGCTTGGGGCTCGAGAAAAGCCCCGTGCGCCTCGCCGCCGAGACCAACCTGCGCGATATCCTGACGACGCTCGAGACCGAGAAACCCGACCTCGCAATCATCGACTCAATCCAGACCATGTGGGCCGACACGGTCGACAGCGCGCCCGGCTCGGTTTCCCAAGTCCGCGCCTCGGCGCATGAGCTGACGAGTTTCGCCAAGCGCAAGGGCATGGCGGTGATCATGGTCGGCCATGTGACCAAGGAAGGCGCTATCGCCGGCCCCCGTGTGGTCGAACATATGGTCGATACGGTCCTCTATTTCGAAGGCGAGCGCGGGCACCAATTCCGCATTCTGCGCGCGGTGAAAAACCGCTTTGGCCCCGCCGACGAGATCGGAGTTTTCGAAATGACCGGCAAGGGGCTGGCCGAGGTGCGCAACCCCTCCGCCCTGTTCCTGTCGGAGCGTGGCAAGCCCGCCCCCGGCTCGGTCGTCTTTGCCGGGATCGAGGGCACGCGGCCGATGCTCTGCGAAATTCAGGCGCTCGTCGCCCCCTCGCCCACGGCCCAGCCGCGCCGGTCGGTCGTGGGATGGGATGGCGGGCGGCTGGCGATGATCCTCGCCGTGCTCGAGGCCCGCTGCGGCGTCGCCTTTGCGGGGCTCGATGTTTATCTCAACGTGGCGGGTGGTCTGAAGATCTCTGAACCTGCGGCCGACCTCGCGGTGGCGGCCGCTTTGGTCTCGGCACGCGAAGACGCTGCCTTGCCGCCCGAGGCCGTCGTCTTCGGGGAAATCAGCCTCTCTGGCGCGCTCCGACCCGTCGTTCAGACCGAAAACAGGTTGAAAGAAGCGCAAAAACTTGGTTTCACCTCTGCAATTCTGCCCCAATTGGCGAAGAAACAGGCAAGCGGCGGGATGGAGCTTCGGCAGATGAGCGATCTAGCCAGCTTTGTGGACGCGGTCTTCGGCCCCCGCGGGGCCAAAGGATAGAGGAAGAGCATGGACGGTTTCACCCTGATTGATGGCGTAGTCGCCGCTCTCATCGTTATCTCGGCGCTTCTTGCCTATTCGCGGGGCTTCGTCCGCGAGGCGATGGCGATTGCAGGCTGGGTCGGATCGGCAATTGTCGCCTTCATCTTTGCTGACAAGGCGCAGCCATTGGTCAAACAGATCCCGGTTCTGGGCGATTTCATCGGGGATAGCTGCGAGCTTTCGGTGATCTCGGCCTTTGCAGCCGTGTTCGCGATTGCCCTCGTCATATTCTCGATCTTCACGCCGCTCCTGTCGGGCATGGTCCAGCGCTCGGCGGCCAACGCCGTCGATCAGGGCATGGGCTTTCTCTTCGGCGTGGCCCGTGGCATCGCTCTCGTCGTTGCCGGTTTCTTCGTCTACGACACGATCCTTTCGACCCAGAATATCGCTATGATCGACGACAGCCGCGCCGCCGCGATCTATGGTCGCATCTCCGGCTCGCTCGATGAAAAAGATCCCGAAGCATCGCTTTCCTGGCTGAAAACCCAATACGAACAGCTCGTCGGGCAGTGCTCGACAAATTGATCCGCTCTTGGGGTTTGGCTGTCATAGGTTCGTGACATACCCCCGCTGAGCGACTATCAGGGGCCCACAGCCAGATAACGGATTCGGAGCACCCTTGTGTCCTGCCAGATGCCGCCCGCCCATCCCTTCGACGACGACAAGCTGAAGGAGGAGTGCGGGATTTTTGGCGTGGTCGGCGTCAACGATGCCGCCAACTTCATCGCTCTTGGCCTGCACGCGCTTCAACACCGCGGGCAAGAAGCGGGCGGGATCGTGACCCACGACCCCGAGACCGGCTTCAATCAGGCCCGCCGCATGGGCTATGTGCGCGACAACTTCACCAGCGCCGACATCATGAAAACCCTGCCCGGCGGGATCGGCATCGGCCACGTTCGCTATTCCACCGCCGGCAACAAGGGCCAGACGGCGATCCGCGACGTGCAGCCCTTCTTCGGCGAGTTCGCCATGGGCGGCGCGGCCATTGCCCACAACGGCAACATCACCAATGCAGATGCGCTCCGGCGCGAGCTGATCGACCGTGGCTCGATCTTCCAGTCCTCGTCGGACAGCGAATGCATCATCCACCTGATGGCGCGTTCCATGGGCCGGACGATCCCCGACCGCATGGAAGAGGCGCTGCGCAAGGTAGAGGGCGCTTTCTCGGTTGTCGCCATGACCCGCAGCAAGCTGATCGGCGTGCGCGACCCTCTGGGTGTGCGCCCGCTGGTTCTGGGCAAGGTGGGCGACGGCTGGGCGCTCGCTTCGGAAACCTGCGCCCTCGACATCATCGGCGCCGAGTTCGTGCGCGAGATCGAGCCGGGCGAGATGGTGGTGATCAACGCCAAGGACGGTGTTGCCAGCCACTTCCCCTTCCGCCCGCAGAACTCGCGCTTTTGCATCTTCGAGCATGTCTATTTCAGCCGCCCGGATTCGATCCTCGGCGGCCGCTCGGTCTATGAAACCCGCCGCCAGATCGGCATCGAACTGGCCCGTGAGGCACCGGTCGAGGCCGACCTAGTCTGCCCCGTGCCCGACAGCGGCACACCTGCGGCCATCGGCTATGCCCATGAAAGCGGCATCCCCTACGGCATGGGGATCATCCGCAACCAGTATATGGGCCGGACCTTCATCGAGCCGACCGAGCAGATCCGCAACATGGGCGTACGCCTCAAGCTCAACGTCAACCGCGCGCTTATCAAGGGCAAGCGGGTGATCCTTGTGGACGACTCGGTGGTGCGGGGCACCACGAGCCGCAAGATCAAAGAGATGATCCTTGATGCGGGCGCGGCCGAGGTCCATTTCCGCATCGCTAGCCCGCCCACAGCATGGCCCTGCTTCTACGGCGTTGACACGCCCCAGCGGGAAAAGCTGTTGGCCGCGACCATGACCGAAGAAGAGATGCGCCAGCATCTCGGCGTCGACTCGCTGCGTTTCATCTCGCTCGACGGCCTTTATCGCGCCGTGGGCGAGGCCAAGGGCCGCGACCCCAAGAAGCCGCGCTATTGCGATGCCTGCTTCTCGGGCGAATATCCGGTCGCCCCTTCCGACATGATCGAGAAGGGTTTTCAGCCAAAGGCGGCCGAATGACAACGCCGGGCGGCATCGACGATTACCTCGCCACGCTGCCCGACGATCAGGCCCGCTGCCTGCAAGACCTCCGAGAGCGGGTAATTGCGCTCCTGCCTGGATCGGAAGAGGTGATCTCCTACGCCATGCCGGGCCACCGCCTCGGCAAAAAGATGATCGCGGGCTACGCTGGCTTCACAAAGCATTGCAGCTTCTTTCCCCATTCTGGCAGCGTGGTACCGGCCTTTGCCGCCGAACTCGACGAGCGCGGCTTTACCTACACCAAATCCGGCGTTCACTTCACCCCCGAGGGGCCCCTGCCCGACGACCTTCTCGAACGCCTGATCGCTGCGCGTTTCAAGGAAGCGGGCCTCGCATGACGCCGGTGCGCTTTCGCCCGCACCATTTCCTTTGCTCCCTCGGCTATGAGGGCAAGGGCTGTCCTCCGGCTTCAACATATTCTCGGTGAGTGCCGTCCCACTTCTCAATAGCCATGAGGACCTCAGTGAGTTTGTGCGCGGTGGGAGGCCTGTGCAGATGGCTCAATATCTCGTGGCGCCGAATCTCGCTTCGGGACCTGATGGACTTGAGCACCTTCCTCCACACGTCGAACCCCTCGAAAGACTTTGTGTTGTTCAGCCATATCCTCGCCTCCCGACCTGCCGCTCGCCGGTCGGACGATCGTCATCGACCCCGGACACCAGCTCGGCAACCACAACTTCCCGCGGCAGATCAACCGCCCGGTCCCCGCCGGCGGGTTCACCAAGCCGTGCAACACGACAGGCAC
>JALRLK010000144.1 GCA_023254495.1 Marivivens sp.
TCTAGCATTTCGCGCTGCATCATCGGCCGAGCCTATTGAACCTCAACGCCCGGCGCGAGATCTATCGATAGGGGCGCGAATGAAATTCATGAGGACGTTGTCGCTTGTCTCGGTGGGGGCAGTACTGGTCGCCTGCGGCGGGCGCGGCCTCGCGCCGCGTCGCCAGTATCAGGACGCCATAACCAAGGATCGCCGACACAAGCGAGCCCGAGAGCACGCCAAGCCGCACCGCGTTCATCTGCGCGGGATCAGCGAAGCTCAGCGAGCCGATGAAGAGCGACATGGTAAAGCCGATGCCCGCAAGGCAGGCGATGCCATAGATATGCATCCAGCTTGCGCCATGCGGCAGGCGGGCAAAGCCCAGCTTGACCATGGCCCATGTCATGCCAAAGACGCCCAGTTGCTTGCCGACGATCAGGCCCAAGGCAATGCCAAGGGGCAGGGGCGCGAAGAGGTCGGAGAGCGACAGGCCGGTGAGCACCACGCCCGCATTGGCAAAGGCAAAGATCGGCACGATCATGTAGAGCACATAGGGCGACAACCCATGCTCAAGGCTGTGAAGCGGTGATTTGCCGAACTTGTCGGTGAGCGGGATGGTGAAGGCGGTGACAACGCCCGCAAGCGTGGCATGGACGCCGGATTTCAGCACAAGGAACCACATGATCGTGCCCAGAAGAAGTGCAGGCGCAATCCGGTGCGCGCCCTTCCAGTTGAGCCACAGGAGGCCCGCCAGAGGAATGGCGGCCAGCATCAGGTAATCGACCTTGAGTTCGGCCGTATAGAAAAGGGCGATGATGACGATCGCACCAAGGTCATCAAGGATCGCCAGCGTCAAGAGGAACACCTTGAGCGAGGCCGGGGCGCGGGTTCCCAGAAGGGCGAGGATGCCGAGGGCAAAGGCGATGTCGGTCGCGGCCGGAATGGCCCAGCCGCCGAGGTTGGCGGGGCTCGACCAGTTGAGCGCCACGAAAACAAAGGCTGGAAGGATCATGCCGCCCACCGCCGCCATGCCGGGCAGAACCACGTCGCGCGGGTTCTTGAGCTTGCCCTCGAGCATCTCGCGTTTCAGCTCGAGACCGATGAGGAAGAAAAACACCGCCATCAGGCCATCGTTGATCCAAAGGATCAGCGGCTTGGCGAGGCCATCACCGTTCAGAGTGATCGAGAGCTTGGCGCCAAGGAAGGCGTCATAGAACGGCTGGAGCGAGGAGTTGGCGACCATCAGCGCCGCGAGGGCAGAGGCCATGAGAAGGATGCCTCCGAAGGCATCGTGCTTGAAAAACCGGTCGACCGCGGCGAGTAGTGACATCCCTATTCCTGACAGTTTGTGTTATGTTTGTTCGCACTTAGGGCGATGCGCGCTTGAATCAAGGGCGAAACCGGCGAAAGTGGCAGCCGTTGTGGCAGGGAATCCTCATGTGGCATCTCGATCATCTGGCTGTCGTCTGCACCGACCTCGAGAAGGGCGTGGCCCATGCCGAAGACGCCTTGGGCGCGCGCTTTCAGCCCGGCGGCAAACACGCCCGCTATGGCACCCATAACCGCCTGCTGGGGCTCGGCCCCGATCTCTATCTCGAGGTGATCGCCCCCGATCCCGAAGCCGCCCCGCAAGGGCCGCGGTGGTTCGGGCTCGATGCGGTTTCCGGCGCGCCGCGGCTCGGCAACTGGATCGTCGCCTGTAGCGATCTGGGGGCCGCCCTCGCCGCCAGCCCGAGCGGGGCGGGCGATGCGGTCGATCTCGAGCGGGGCGATCTCAAGTGGCGCATCGCCGTACCGGATGACGGCAGCCTGCCGATGGCGGGCGGTTGGCCGACGCTGATCGAATGGGCCCAAGGCACCCGCCATCCGGCCACGAGGCTGGCCGACAGCGGGCTGCGCCTTTCCCAACTGACGATCCATCACCCCGAGGCCGGCAGGATTGCCAAGGCGCTCGCACCACGGTTGGCAGACCTGCGCATCGCTTTCGAGCCAGCGCCCACACCGTCCTTGTCCGCCATTTTCCTGACGCCCGAGGGCGAAGAAAGGCTCCTATGTTGATCCGTCCCGCCACCGCCGCTGACGCCACCGCCATCGCCGCGATCTGGAACCACTATATCCGCGACACGACCGTGACCTTCTTGCCCGACGAGAAGTCGCTCGAGGATGCCGAGAAGATGATCGCCACCGATGTCTGCCTCGTGGCCGATGACAACGGTGTTCAGGGCTTTGCCCGCTATTTCCAGTTTCGCGGGGGCAGGGGGTATTTCCACACGGTGGAGCACACTGTCCTTCTTGCCCCCGGCACCGGCGGGCGCGGCTATGGGCGGGGGTTAATGAAGGCGCTGATGGCCCATGCGGCCGAGGCGGGCAAACATTCGATGTGGGCGGGCGTGAGCGGCGAGAACGCCGATGGCGTGGCCTTTCACGCAGCGCTGGGTTTTGCCGAGGTCGCCCGCCTTCCCGAGGTGGGCTTCAAGTTCGGCCGCTGGATCGACCTCGTCCTTATGCAAAAACGCCTCTGACATCCGCGCCTCAAACCGTTAGGCTCGCCCCATGTCGATTTGGACCCGAATAGCTGACGCCCTCTCCTCGCTCGCCAAGGGCGAGGGGCTTTCGACCGTTTTCGAGAAACTCCGTACCCCGCCCGAGCGGTCTGTCGCCTTCGCCATCGCCGTGATCGGCCTCGGCGCCAAGATGGCCAAGGCCGATGGCCTTGTGACGCGCGACGAGGTCTCGGCTTTCCGCGAGGTGTTTTTCATCGCCCCCGACGACGAGGCCAACGCCGCCAAGGTTTTCAATCTGGCGCGTCAGGACGTGGCCGGTTTCGAGGAATATGCGCGGCGCATCAAGGCGATGTATGCCGACGAGGTCGATCCCCTTTGCGATCTGATGGAGGGCCTCTTCCATATCGCGATGGCGGACGGGGAATATCATCCGGCGGAAAACGCCTTCCTTCTCGAGGTCGCCCGTATCTTCGGCTTCGACGAGCGCCGCTTTACCCGCATCCGCGCCCAGTTCGTTCCCGATGCCGAGCGCGATCCCTATGATGTTCTTGGCGTGGCCCATGATGCGCCGATGGCGGAGGTGCGCGCTGCGTGGCGGGCCTGCGTGCGTGAGACCCACCCAGATCAGATGATCGCCCGTGGCCTGCCCGAAGAGGCGATCCGGCTGGCCGAAAAACGGCTCGTCGCGATAAACCGCGCTTGGGAACAGATCAGCGGGAAAGCCGCATGAGAATAGCGACCTACAACGTCGAATGGTTCGCCAACCTCTTCGACGATGCGGGGAACCTCATCGACAACAACAGCTGGTCGGGCCGGCAAGACGTGACCAAGGCGGAACAGGCAGTGGCCTTGGCACGGGTCTTTCAGGCGATAAATGCCGATGCGATCATGATCATCGAAGCCCCCGATATCTCGCCCCACCGTGACGGGCGCATCGCGCTGGAAACCTTTGCCGCCTATGCGGGCCTGCGCGCCCGCAAGGCGCTGGCGGGATTTCCGAACGAGACCCAGCAAGAGATCATCCTGCTCTACGATCCCGATACCGTCTCGGCGAGGCATGATCCGAAAGGGGATGGCACAAGCAAGAAGGGCTCTGACAAGACGCCTCGTTTTGACGGGGTCTTTCGCCTCGACCTAGATGTCGACGCAGCTCCCGATCTCATTCGTTGGTCCAAACCGCCTTTGGAGGCGGTGCTCAAGACGAAGGGCGGGCGCGAGGTTCGGATGATCGGAGTTCATGCGAAATCGAAGGCACCGCATGGAGCACAGGAAGGGCACGCCGCCTTTCGGATATCCATCGAAAACCGCCGCAAGCAGCTTGCCCAGTGCATCTGGCTGCGCCAGCGGATCGAGCAGCATCTCGAGGATGGCGACGACCTGATCGTTCTGGGCGATCTCAATGACGGCCCCGGCCTCGACGATTATGAAAAGCTCTTCGGGCGCTCGAGCGTCGAGATCATCATGGGCGAAGAGGGCGCGACCCGGCTTTTCGACCCCCACGCGCGGCTGGCGCTCAGCCAAAGGATCGGCGCGATCCCCACAAGCTCACGCTTTCGCCTGCCGCCCGATGGGCGCTATCTCTCGGCCATGCTCGACTACATCATGGTCTCGCCCAAGCTGCACGGCCTCGATCCGGTCTGGCGCATCTGGCACCCGTTTGACGATCCTTTGATCTATGCCGACGAGGCGCTGCGCGAGGCGTTTCTCACCGCCTCAGATCACTTCCCCGTCACGCTCGATATCGCGCTCTAGTCACTTGTCGAGGATCGTGACGCTGACCGTCGCCCTGAGCGAAGCTGCAAGCGCATTCAGACGGTTTTGGGCCACCTCGCCAAAGAGCGGGCGCGCATGGGCGCTCAGAACCAGTTCAAGATCGCGCCTCTTCGGCCGCCAGATGAGCTCGCCCGGCGTCTCTTCGGCCCCGAGCCAGAGCATCGCGCCAAGCCGCATCGCCTTGCCCAAGACCTCGGCCTGCTGCAGCTCTTCGACAGTGAGCAACTGGAAGATCTTTTCAAACCGCGAGCCTTCGCGCTTGTTGGAATAGCGGTGCAAAAGCGACAGCCCGAGGAAGACCCGCTCGCGGTGCTTTAGCCCGCCAAGGTTGGCGCGGGTGGCGTTGTCGAAGGCCACCTCGTCGCGATAGTCGGGATGGGCGCGCCATGTCACGTCATGCAGAAGGCAGGCCGCCTTGATGATCCGCTTTTTCTGCCAGTCGGCCTTGGGGAAAAGCGGCAGGACGAAATCATAAAGGATCTTGCCAAAGCCCGGCAGCCGCGCGTCTTTCGCTTCCGCAAAGCGGCAGGCTTCGATAAGCGGGTCGCGGGCGCGCAGCTCGTTTGGCATCTGCTCGTAAAGCATCCCCTCGCGGATGCCGTAGGAGCTGACCGTGATATCCTTGGGCTTGAACGTCTTGACCAGCTCGCGCAGGACGACGACGGCGATCGGCACTAGCGCCATACGGTCGGCCGAGATGCCCGCGCGGTTGCGCACGACCTCGGGGTTTGTGGCCTCGATATAGCTCTGGGTCAGCGCCACGTTCTGCGACGACATTCGGTATTCATGCAAAACCGTCAGGGGATAATCGCGCCGCTCCATGTCGATCCGGGCAATGGCCCGCCACGAGCCGCCGACGAGAAAGAGGCGCTTGCCGGTCTCGTGGTCCATCTTGGCGTGTAGATCCTGAATGACCGCCTTGATGTGATCCTTCAGCGCCTTCTTGGTGGTGAACCGGCTGAGACGCAGCGGGCCGAGGGGCGAGGTCTCGCGGCGGCCGACCTTGCCATCCTCGAGATCGGCAATCTCCATCGACGAGCCGCCGATATCACAGACGATGCCATAGCTGCCGGGCCAGCCCAGCAAAACACCCTGCGCCGAAAGCCGGGCTTCTTCGCGCCCGTCGATCACCCAGAGCTTGATGCCCGTCTCGCGTTCGACCTCGGCGCGAAACTCTTCACCATCCTCGGCCTCGCGCACCGCGGCGGTGGCAACGGCGGTCAGGGGGCGGATGCCCATGCCTTCGGCCAGCGCGGCAAAGCGGCGGATGGCCGATACGGCCCGCATCCGGCCCACGGGGTTGAGCCGCCCTGTTTCGGCAAGGCCAGCGCCGAGGCCCGCCATGACCTTTTCGTTGTAGAAATACGCAGGGCTACGCGCCGCGCCGTCGAACACCACGAGGCGCACCGAGTTGGAGCCTACGTCCACTACACCCACCCGCGACAGGGCGCGGGCCTTGGGATCGTCAAAGATCGGACGACCAAAGCCACCCCAGTCGGTCGTGTCACGCGTCTCGGCTTCGGTCATGAGATTCCCCAAAGGTATTCAAGCAGTCTTGGCGGCAGGGCAGGGCCTGTCAATCGTCGGTATGCGTCAGTTCTGGAACGTCCTTGGCACCCGCCGAGCCTCGGCCCGAAAGCGAGGGGTTTTCCATGAAGAAGCGGTGGCAGTTGAAGGCCGGCCCGCTTTCCGGCGGCACAGCGCGGGTAAAGCTGCCATCGGCACCCATGGTCCAGCTTTGTGCGACGTCATGCAGGTTCGCCGCCATGATCTGGCTGACGATCTGGGCCTTGACCGTGGGGTTGGTGGCCTCGACCAGCGTCTCGACACGGCGGTTGAGGTTGCGGTCCATCCAGTCGGCCGACGAGATGAACACTCGGGCCTTCTTCGAAGGCAGGCCGTGGCCGTTGCCGAAGCAGACGATGCGCGAATGTTCGAGGAAGCGGCCGATGATGGATTTGACGCGGATATTCTCGCTCAACCCCTTCACGCCGGGCCGCAGGCCGCAGATGCCGCGCACGACGAGGCTGATCTTCACCCCCGCCTGCGAGGCGGCATAGAGCGCGTCGATCACATCGCCTTCGATCAGGCTGTTGAGCTTGACCCAGATCGCGGCGGGCTTGCCCGCGCGGGCGTGCTCGGCCTCGGCCTCGATCATCTCCAGAAGCCGCGCTTTCAGCGAAATGGGCGAGATGGCGAGGTTTTCAAGTTGCTCAGGCTGGGCATAGCCCGAGAGATAATTGAACACCTTGGTCGCATCGCGCCCAAGCGCCTTGTCGCAGGTGAAAAGCGAGAGGTCCGTATAGATGCGGGCGGTGATCGGGTGATAGTTGCCGGTGCCGAAATGGGTATAGGTCACCAGCTGATCACCCTCGCGCCGCACCACGGTCGAGATCTTGGCGTGGGTCTTGTAGTTGGTGAAGCCATAGACCACATGCGCCCCGGCCCGTTCGAGCCGGCGCGACTGGCGTATATTGGCGGCTTCGTCAAAGCGGGCCTTGAGCTCGACCAGCGCGGTGACGGATTTGCCATCCTCTGCCGCCTCGCAGAGTGCCTCGACGATGGGCGAATTGCGCGAGGTGCGATAGAGCGTCTGCTTGATCGCCACGACATCGGGATCGCGGGCGGCCTGCTGCAGGAAGCGCACCACCATGTCGAAGGTCTCGTAGGGGTGATGCAGCAGCATATCCTTCTGCCGGATCGCCGCGAACATATCGCCATCGAAATCCTGCACCCGTTCGGGAACGCGGGGGGAATAGGGCGGCCAGAGAAGATCGGGGCGGGCGTCGAGCACCAATTCGCCAAGGTCGGCCATGCCGATCATGCCCTCGACCTCGACCACCTCATCCTCGCGGACGTGCAATTCGCTCATGATCATCGCCTTGAGCGCGGGTGGCGCACCGGCCGACATCTTCATCCGCACGACCTCGCCGCGGCGGCGGCGTTTGAGCGCGGTCTCGAACTCGCGCACGAGGTCTTCGGCCTCGTCCTCGACCTCGAGATCGCTGTCGCGCAAGACGCGGAAGGCGCAGTGGCCCTTTACCCCATAGCCGGGGAAAAGCTGGCCGATGTGCAGGATCAAAAGTTCCTCAAGCGGCAGGAAGCGGTGGCCGCTTTCCGAGGGGAGCGGGATGAAGCGGTCGATCTGCGCCGGAACCGGCAGAAGCGCGCGCAGGGGGCGCTTGTCGAGCGTGCGCTCGAGCTGGAGTGCGAGGGCAAAGCCTTCGTTCGGGATGAAAGGGAAGGGGTGGGCGGGGTCCACCGCCAGCGGCGAGAGGACCGGAAAGACCTTGTTGAGGAACACATCCTCGAGATGCCGCTCATCTTCCTCGGTGAGCTTGCCGCGCACGCAAATCTGGATGCCATTCTCGGCCAACTCGCCGGTCAGCTGCGAAAAGATCACCTGCTGATGCGCCATCAGACGGCGGGCGTTCTCGTCGATCAGGGCAAGCTGTTCGGCGGGGCTTAGGCCATCAAGCGAGGGCGAGGTATTGCCCGCCCGCGCCAATTCGCGCAGGCCCGCGACGCGGACGGTGTAGAACTCGTCAAGGTTCGTGGCCGAGATCGACAGGAAGCGCAGGCGTTCCAGAAGCGGAACGCGGGGGTTTTCGGATTCCTCGAGAACGCGCCAGTTGAAGCCAAGCCAGCTCAGCTCGCGGTTATAGAAGCGGCCCGGCCCGCTGAGGTCGGCGTCGATCTCGACCGGATCGGGAAAGGGGCTTTCGAGAAAATCGGCGTTGCGCATAGCGGGCTGGAATTCCTGTGTCTATTGGACCAGTTATCCGCCGCTTGGGGGGGGATTGTCCAGCAGCGCCCGCGCCAAGGGCACATTGACCTCGCGCCCCTGCGCCAAGGCCGCGGCATCGAGATCGGCCACCATCCGCGCGGCGGCGGCGAAAGAGCGGTCGATGCGGCTCACCAGATAGGCGATCAGCGCCGGAGGCGGGGCGATCTGGCGATCCTGAAAGAGCTTCATCATCACCGCCCCCAAGAGCCGGTCGTCGGGGTCGTCGATGCTGCTTACCGTGGTGGCCTGCATCCGGCTGGCAAGGTCGGGCAGGGCGATGGACCAGCGCGAGGGGGCGCGGTCCGAGGTGAGAAGGAGCCTGCCGCGCCCGCGCAGGTGGTTGTGGAGGTGGAACACCGCTTCTTCCGCCTCGCGGGGCAGGGTCTCCATATCCTCGATGACGACGCAGGTGGCCCCGGGCAGAGCGAAGTCGGCGCCGATCTCGGAGGCGCGCAGCAGAACTGCCTCGTTGTTCTGCGCGAAAACGCGGGCGAGGTGTGTCTTGCCGCTGCCCTTGGGGCCGACGATGGCGAGCTTGCCTTCAGGCCAGCTGTCGGGGGCTGAGATCATCGCGAAGGAACGGGCATTGGCCTCGGAGATGAAGAAATCCTCGCGCCCCAGCGCCACGCGCACCGGCCAATCGAAGGCAAGCTGCTCGGCCATTAGTCTTTCCCGGCCAATCCGCGATAAAGGCGTCCGGCCTTGTATTGGACAAGGGCGAAGCGGGCGAGAACCCCGAACATCGCCGCCACCGGCACCGCCACGAGCATACCGACGAAGCCGAAAAGCGAGCCAAAAACCGAAAGCGCAAGGATCAGCCAGACCGGATGCAGGCCAACCGAGCCGCCCACGAGCTTGGGCGTCAGGACATTGCCTTCCATCAGCTGACCGATGCCGAAGATACCGGCGACAACACCTATCCAAAGCCAGTCGCCCCAGAACTGGAACAGAGCAAGGCCTATGGCCAGCGCCCCGCCGACAAGGGCGCCGACATAGGGGATGAAGGAGATGATCCCGCCGACAAAGCCCACCGCGAGGCCGAAATTAAGGCCGACGAGCATGAGCGAGACGCCGTAATAGGTCCCGAGGATCAGGCAGACAGTGCCTTGGCCGCGGATGAAGGAGGCGAGTGTCTTGTCGATATCCGCGGCCACCTGACGGATCGCGGGTGCGTGATCGCGCGGCAAGAGGTCGTCGATCACCGCCACCATCCGATCCCAGTCGAGAAGGAGGTAGAAGGCCACGACCGGCACAACGACGAGAAGCACAAGGATGTTGATGAGGCTCAGCGCCGAGCTGACAAGGCCGTTCAAGAGATCACCACCCTTGGATTGGATGGTCTGGCCCACCGCCGTCAGCTGGTGGCGGATCGTGCTGTCGGCATCCATCAGGGAGGGGAACCTTTCGGTCAGCCAGTGCTGAAGCTGCGCGACGATGGTGGGCGCGCTTTCCACGAGCGAGGTCGTCTGCTGGATCAGGGTCGGGATGATCAGGAGAAATGCCACAACAAAGCCAAGGGCTGCGATCACCGTGATCGTCGCCACCGAGAGCACGCGGCTGAAGCCGAGCTTCTCGAAACGGTCGGCGATCGGATCAAGCACATAGGCAATGGCTCCGCCAAGGACGAAGGGCAATAGCACATTGCCGAGCGCATAAAGCACGACGAAAAAGACCGCCGCCGCGATCCCCCAGTATTTCGCCTGTTCCTTGACGGGCAGTGCCATATCCGCTCCCGATCTCCCTTTTGGTCTATCTCGTCACATCTGGCGCACAGATCAACCCCGCAGCGGCGGATTTGGCCCGTGTTCCGCGCGTTTGGGCGCTTGCCTGCCCCCTCGCACCCCATTACACCGCAGGTCGACCCGACTTTCTGCAAGGAACCATCCCATGCGCCTCAGCCGCTATTTCCTGCCCGTTCTGAAAGAGAACCCCGCCGAGGCGCAGATCGTCTCGCACCGCTACATGCTTCGCGCCGGCATGATCAAGCAGCAGGTGGCGGGCATCTATTCGTGGCTGCCGCTCGGCTATATCGAAACCCATGGCACCGGTACCGCGCTGGGCGATCCGATCGAGATCACCGGTCTGACCAAGGCATTCGAGGGATCGACCAGCGAAAAAAGGTTCTGCCCGATCGGTTCGGTGAAATCGAACATCGGCCACCTTGAAG
>JALRLK010000086.1 GCA_023254495.1 Marivivens sp.
GTTCTTGGTTGCGGACGCAATCCTGTCAAAGCTCGGCCACCGGCGCCAGGGCGTAGTTACTCACGCGCTTACTGACCTTCAGCGGCAGAAAGCTCAAATCATCATCTGTCATCGTTGCGTCCGCAGTTCTTGGTTGCGGACGCAATCCTGTCAAAGATCGATCACCGGCGCCAGGACGTAGTTACTCGCCCGCTTACCGTCCTCTACCAGGACAAGTTCCGCCGCCTGCACGTCAATGTCCGCGCTGGCCGCGCCAGCCCGCACAAGATCTGCATGCTGCTTGCGCTGCTGGACCTGGCACGCTCGGGTGCTCTGGCCGAAAACCGCATCCTGTTCGGACCGCCGCTGCTGGAGCGCTACCAGCGCTTCTTCGCCGCGGTGCGCACGCCCAGCGACCACCCCAACCCCTACTTTCCCTTCTTCCACCTCGCTGGCAAGCTGCGCGGGGGCGAAGCCGCTTTCTGGCACCTCCAGCCCCTGCCGGGGCGGGAAACGACCTTGGCCGCACTGTCCTCTGTGCGCAGTCCGCGCGAGATCATGGACAACATCTCCTGCGCGATCTGCCGAACGACGAGATCCGCATCGACCTCATGCTCGACACCGACCGCGACGCGACCCGCGCCTGTTTCGCCATGGCCGACCATCCGGGCCTTTTCTCGCGCATGACCGGGGCGCTGGCGCTTGTCGGCGCCAATATCGTCGATGCGCGGACCTATACATCGAAAGACGGTTTCGCGACCGCGATCTTCTGGATTCAGGATGCCGACGGGCATCCCTACGAAGAGGTCCGTCTGCCGCGCCTGCGGCAGATGATCCACCGCACGCTTAAGGGCGAAGTGGTTGCGCGCGAGGCGCTGAAAGAGCGCGACAAGATCAAGAAGCGCGAACAGGCCTTCCGTGTGCCGACCTCGATCACCTTCGACAACGAAGGCTCCGAGATCTACACGATCATCGAGGTCGATACCCGCGACCGGCCCGGCCTTCTGTTTGACCTGACCCGCACCTTGGCGGCCAACAATGTCTATATCGCTTCCGCCGTGATCGCGACCTTCGGCGAGCAGGCGGTCGATACCTTCTATGTCAAAGACATGTTTGGCCTCAAATTTCACGCCGAGAACCGGCGGCTGGCGCTCGAGAAAAAACTCAAGGACGCCATCGAACAGGGCGCCGAAAGGGCACGGGCATGAAGCCGATCCGTCTTGTCTCTGGGTTTCTGACTGTCGGCGTCTGGACGCTGGTCTCGCGGCTTCTGGGCTTTGCCCGTGACATGATGATCGCGGCCTTCCTTGGCACAGGGCCGGTGGCCGAGGCCTTCCTCATCGCCTTTGCCCTGCCCAATATGTTCCGCCGCTTCTTTGCCGAGGGCGCCTTCAACATGGCCTTTGTGCCGATGTTCTCGAAAAAGCTCGAGGCAGGAGAGGATGCCGAAGGTTTCGCCCGCGATGCCTTTGCGGGGCTGGCCGCCGTTTTGATTGTATTCTCGGTGATCGCCCTTTTCGCCATGCCTTGGCTCGTTCTGGCGATGGCGAGCGGCTTTGCCGGTGACGAGCGGTTCGATCTGGCGGTCGGTTTTGGCCGGATCGCCTTTCCCTATATCCTGTTCATCTCTTTGGCCGCGCTCCTCTCGGGCGTCCTCAATGCCGCGGGCCGTTTCATGGCCGCCGCCGCCGCGCCGGTCCTTCTCAACGTGCTCTTCATCTCGGCCATGATCCTGGCGACCAAAGCGGGCTGGCCGGTGGGTGACGCGCTAGCGTGGACGGTTCCTGTGGCGGGCCTCGCCCAGCTTACCCTTGTCTGGCTGGCCGCCAAGCGCGCAGGTTTTAACCTCAAGCCGCGCCGCCCCCGCATGACGCCGGAGCTAAAGCGCCTTGCCCTGATCGCCGCCCCTGCCGCTATGGCCGGTGGCGTGGTGCAGATCAACCTTCTGGTGGGGCGTCAGGTGGCGAGCTTTTACGAAGGCGCCGTGGCGTGGCTCTCCTATGCCGACCGTCTCTATCAGCTGCCCCTCGGCGTTGTCGGCATCGCCGTAGGCGTCGTCCTCCTGCCCGACCTCTCCCGCCGTCTGCGTGCGGGCGATACGACGGGCGGGCGCAACGCCTTCAACCGTGCAGCCGAAATCTCGCTCGCCCTCACCATACCTGCAGCCGTGGCGCTCTGCGTGATCCCGTTGCCGCTTGTCAGCGTCCTCTTCCAGCGCGGCGCCTTTGGTGCCGAGGATGCCGCCGCCACCGCCCTTGCCGTCGCCGTCTATGGCCTCGGCCTGCCCGGCTTTGTCCTGCAAAAGGCGCTGCAGCCCCTGTTCTTCGCCCGCGAAGATACCCGCCGCCCCTTCTATTTCGCGCTGGCCTCGCTCGTGGTGAACGCAGGCATCGCCATCGGTCTGATGCCCGCCTTCGGCTTTATCGCCGCCGCGATCGGCACGACCGTCTCTGGCTGGGCCAGCGTGGCGCTCCTGTGGTTTGCCTCGCGCCGGATGGGCGTGGCAGCAACGCTCGATCACCGCTTCCGCAAGCGGTTCTGGCGGATCCTTTTGGCTTCGGGCCTCATGGGGGGGCTTCTGTGGGTCGCCGCACTGGCCCTCGCGCCCTTCCTCGATCTGCCAACGCTGCGCTACGGAGCGCTGGCGATCCTCGTCGGGATCGGCATGATCGGCTATTTCGGGATCGGCCAGATGGTCGGCGCCTTCCAGATGGCCGACATCCGCGCTGCCCTCCGCCGCTAGTTGCTGCGGTGGCGCATCCGCTCGAGGAAGCCGGTCCAGCCGCCGGGGCCGAGGATCGGTGAAAGCCCGAGGCCGATCACAAAGCCCGACACATCCGCCATCCAGTGCGGCGCGCCGCCAAGCGTGACGCCAAAGAACAGCTGAACGGCGAGAAGCACGCCGATCAGCCGGAAGGCCCACCACTTGTTCTTCCCTTCCCGCTTGAACCTGAGCCACATCACATAGGTATAGGCGCCGATCAGGCCATAGATCGTCGGATAGGCGCCGTAGAGCGGCGTATTGCGGGTATCGAGAAGGCCATGGGCGACCGCCGCAAAGATGGTTGAAGCCAAGAGCACGAGGATCAGCGAAACGGGGTTCCACGCATCGCCCACGAACTTGCCCAGCGCCAGAAGGATGACGATGGCGAAAAGGGCGTGGACGAAACTGCCGTGGATGAAGGCATAGGTCACAAACCGCCGCAGCATCCCGAAAGACATATCCCCACGCGCCACGATCCAGTCGAGAACCGCGGGGGAATAGGCATATTTATCAAGCGCGGCGATCCGCCAGCCGATGCCATCGCCGCCCCCGGCAATGCCCATCTCGGCCAATGTAAGGACCGCTTCGATCCCGGCGATAGCCAGCACGATGATGACAATCGCGGGCGGGATAGAGTTGAACGGGCTTTCGCTCTGCATGGGGCCTCCGGTCCGCCAGATGTTGACGGGAATTGCCAGCATGGGTAAGCCAGCCCGAACCCGAAATCCAGCCCCGGACCGATCAGATGACCGAGAGCAAATTCACCCCCCGCGTCTTTTCCGGCATCAAACCCTCCGGCGGCCTGACGCTTGGCAACTATCTTGGCGCGATCAAACGGTTCGTGGGGATGCAAGGCGCGGGTTTCGAGACGATCTATTGCGTCGTCGATCTGCACGCGATCACCGTCTGGCAGGATCCGGCCGAGCTCAAGACCGCGACCCGCGAAGTGGCGGCGGGTTATCTGGCCTCGGGGATCGACCCCGAGAAGTCGATCCTCTTCAACCAGAGCCAAGTGCATGAGCACGCCGAGCTTGGCTGGATCTTCAACTGCGTCGCCCGCGTCGGCTGGATGAACCGGATGACCCAGTTCAAAGACAAGGCCGGATCGAATGCCGAAAATGTCAGCTTGGGCCTTTACGCCTATCCCTCGCTCATGGCCGCCGACATCCTGCTTTATCACGCGACCCACGTTCCTGTGGGCGAGGACCAGAAGCAGCACGTCGAGCTCACGCGCGATATCGCCGCCAAATTCAACCACGACTTCAAGGTGGATTTCTTCCCGCTCACCACGCCGGTGATCGAAGGCCCCGCCATGCGCGTGATGAACCTGCGCGACGGGACCAAGAAGATGTCGAAATCCGGCGAGAGCGACATGGAACGCATCAACATGACCGACGATGCCGACACGATCGCCAAGAAGTTCAAGAAGGCCAAGACCGATCCCGAGCCCCTGCCCGAAACGCTCGATGGCCTCAAGGATCGCCCCGAGGCGCGCAACCTTGTCGATATCTATTCGGCCCTGAACGACATTACCCCCGAGGCGGTGATCGCCGAATACGCGGGCGCCGGCTGGGGCCGGTTCAAGCCTGCGCTGGCCGATCTTGCCGTGGAGAAACTCGCGCCGATCTCGACCGAGATGGAGCGGCTGATGAACGATCCCGCCGAGATCGACCGCATCCTCGGCCGCGGTGCCGAACGCGCCTGCGAGATCGCGGCACCGATCCTGAAAGAGACCTACGATATCGTCGGCCTCCTGCGGAGATGATCGCCGCTCCGCAAGCGCTGGACCTTGGCGACCGGCGGGCCTAGGGTCTGCCCGACAAGGAGACCCCGATGAGCATCAGCGACAACGTCAAAACCTATTTCAACGGCACATGGCACGACGGCAATATCCCCGTGATGCGCGCCGCCGACCACGGCTCTTGGCTCGGCTCGACCGTCTTTGACGGCGCCCGTTGGTTTGAAGGCGTCTCGCCCGACCTCGAGGCGCATTGCGCCCGCATCAACCGCTCGGCCGAGGCCTTGATGGTCAGGCCCACGGTTTCTACCGAGGCCATGGTCGAGATCGTCCGCAAGGGGCTCAAGATGTTTGCCCCCGGCTCGGCAGCCTATATCCGCCCGATGTATTGGGGCATCCATGGCGATGCGACCGCGATCATTCCGCAGGCCTCGGAAACCGGTTTTGCCATCTGCCTCGAAGAGGCGCCGATGGCCGCACCCGACCGGACCACCACGCTCACCACCACCCGCTTCCGCCGCCCGACGCTCGATTCGGCGGTGGTCAACGCCAAGGCTGGCTGCCTTTACCCCAACAACGCGCGGATGCTGGCCGAGGCCAACGCCAAGGGGTTTGGCAATGCGCTTGTCACCGACGTGATGGGCAATGTCGCCGAAGCGGCGACCGCCAACGTCTTCATGGTTCGTGACGGCGAGATCTTCACGCCCATCGCCAACGGAACCTTCCTTGCCGGCATCACTCGCGCCCGCCACATGGCCAACCTTGCCGGCGAAGGCATGGCCGTGCGCGAGGCGGTTCTGACGCTCGACGATTTCCGCAAGGCCGACGAGGTCTTTCTCAGCGGCAACTATTCCAAGGTCACGCCCGTCGTGGCCTTCGACGACCGCCAGTATCAGGTCGGCCCCGTCACGCGGAAAGTGCGCGAGCTCTATTGGGATTGGGCGCACTCGGCCCAGTAGGTCTGGGGCAAATAATCCGGCGGCCCGCCGCCTGCGGGAAAATCGCGCAGCTATCTTCCGTTGCCAGCCTCACGGCCTTCGGCCAATATCGCCTCCGAAGAGGAGATCAATATGCGTAAGTTTCTGGTGGTGCTCGACGATAGCCGCGAATGCCTCAACGCGATGCGCTTTGCCGCGATGCGGGCCGCCAAGACCGGAGGGGGTGTTGAAATCCTCTCAATCATCCCGCCCGACGAATTCAACCACTGGATCGGCGTAGGCGAGATCATGCGCGAAGAGGCGCGGGAGCGGATTCACGCGCATTTCGAGGTTTTCGCCAAATGGATGCGCGACAAGCAGGGGGTAGACCCCGAGCTGGTGATCCGCGAGGGCGAGCCGGTGCCGGAAATTTTGGCCCAGATCCGCGAGGATTCCGATATCGGTGTTCTGGTTCTGGGCGCGGGCACCGACAACAAGGGCCCCGGCCCGTTGGTGACACAACTCACCCGCCAATCAGGCAGCCTGACGATCCCAATCACCCTTGTTCCCGGCGAAATGTCGAAAGAACGGCTTGAGTCGATCACCTGATCTCTATTTAGAATCGTTCCAAACCTTGACTGGATGCGCCGCCGAGCGCATATCTGAAACCTGACAAAAAAGGTTGGCTCCCATGTTTATCCAGACCGAATCTACGCCGAACCCCGCAACGCTCAAGTTCCTGCCTGGTCAGACCGTGCTTGAGATGGGCACCGCCGATTTCCCATCGGCCGAAGCTGCCAGCGCATCGCCGCTCGCGGTGCGGATTTTCGCGAACGCGGGCGTGACCAGCGTATTCCTCGGCAATGATTTCGTCACGGTGACGAAGGCCGAAGAGATCGAGTGGGATCACATCAAGCCCTCGATCCTCGGCGCGATCATGGAGCATTACCAGTCGGGCCAGCCGGTGATGGAAGGCGGCCGCGGCGGTGCCGGCCATGCCGATCACACCGGCGAGGATTCCGAGATCGTCAACCAGATCAAGGAACTGCTCGACACCCGCGTGCGGCCGGCTGTGGCCCAAGACGGTGGCGATATCACCTTCCACGGCTTTGATCGCGGCATCGTCTATCTGCATATGCAGGGCGCCTGCGCGGGCTGCCCCTCTTCGACGCTGACCCTCAAGATGGGCATCGAGAACCTCCTGCGCCACTACATCCCCGAAGTGACCGAGGTCCGGCCGGTTGCGGCCTGATCCGACCATTCTGGCGTTTGACACATCGGCGGCGCAGTGCGCCGCCGCTTTGCTCTGTGCGGGCAAGATCCACACCCGCATCGACGAAATGGTCCGCGGACAAGCCGAACACCTGATGCCGATGCTGGAAGATGTTCTGGCGGCCCACGGGCTCGCATGGCGCGACCTCGACGCCATCGGCGTCGGTACCGGCCCCGGCAATTTTACAGGCATCCGAATCTCTGTCGCCGCCGCACGCGGGCTTGCGCTCGGCCTTGGCATTCCAGCGGTTGGGGTAAGCAATTTCGACGCCGCCGCCTATGGCCTCCCACGCCCTGTGGAGGTTCTCATCCCCGCCCCGCGCGACCAGGCCTATGCCAAGCGCCTGAACGAAAACGGCACTGACGCGCCCCGCCTTCTCGCCCCCGAAGATGCGCGTCCCGAGGCTCCTGCCCTGCCGCTTCCGGCAGACGAAATGATCGCCAATATCGCCCGCATCGCCGCCGAGCGTTTCAAGACCGAAACGGCCCGCCCGGCCCCCCTCTATGTCCGCGCCGCCGACGCCGCCCCCTCGCGCGATGCGCCGCCGGTGATCCTGCCGTGAGCGATCTGGCTGCGGCGCTGGCCGCCACACATGCGCGGGCCTTTAAAGACACCCGAAGCTGGAGCGCCGACGAGTTCCGCACGCTCCTTGACGACCCCTCGGTATTCCTGACCGGCAACGCCGATGCCTTTGTTCTTGGCCGCGTAGTCCTTGATGAAGCAGAAATCCTGACACTCGCCACCCACCCCGACCTGCGCCGCCAAGGGCGCGCTCGCCTGGTCCTCGGAGAATTTACAAACGAGGCGGCCAAACGTGGCGCGGTCGCAGCCTTTCTCGAGGTTGCCGCCGACAACATCCCGGCGATTTCCCTCTATCTCGGAGCAGGCTTCGCCGAAATAGCCCGACGACGCGGCTACTATCGCAGGACAGACGGAAGCACGGTCGATGCAGTCATCCTTCGTCGTGCGATCTAGGCCAAATCGGGGCCAAGCCGATTCGCGAATCAAGCGTGGTTTGGATTCCTAACCAATCAGGCGGCCCCACCCCTTAAGGGTCGGTTTCTGAATCCGAAAGCGCTTTTATCAATCGGTAAAAAATAGCGGTTTTCTTAACAAAATTCAGTTGACCCCAAGGAACCTTCAAGCGCTAAATTGACTCTGACACGAGAGATGTCAGTAACTTGGGGCCTCAACTGGCCAGACCAGGTTAACAACACGTAATGGGAGTATGAAATGACCCTTATGACGAAATTCCTCGGCGCTTCGGCCGTCCTCGCCCTTTCGGCAGGTGCCGCTCTGGCGGACCCCGCGCTAATTTTCGATCTTGGCGGCAAATTCGACAAGTCGTTCAACGAAGCGGCCTTCAACGGCGCCCAGCGTTGGGCCGGAGAGACCGGCGGCACCTTTGCCGAGGTCGAGCTTCAGTCCGATGCGCAGCGCGAGCAGGCGCTCCGCCGCTTTGCCGAAGCTGGCAACAATCCGATCGTGATGGCTGGTTTCTCGTTTGGCACCGCGCTTGAGGAAGTTGCTGCGGATTATCCGGACACCAAGTTTGCGATCATCGACATGGTCGTCGGCCAGCCGAACGTTCGCTCGGTTGTCTTCAACGAGCATGAAGGCTCCTACCTCGTCGGTATGCTGGCTGCGATGGCTTCGACCTCGGGCACCGTCGGCTTCATTGGCGGCATGGACATCCCGCTGATCCGTAAGTTCGGCTGCGGCTATGCTCAGGGCGTTCTCGCTGTGAACCCCGACGCCACCGTCATCGCTAACATGACCGGCACCACGCCCACCGCCTGGAACGACCCGGTGAAGGGTTCGGAACTGACCCTCGCACAGATCAGCCAAGGCGCTGATGTGGTCTATGCGGCTGCCGGTGGTACCGGTGTTGGTGTCCTGCAGACCGCGGCCGACAATGGTATCCTGTCGATCGGCGTGGACAGCAACCAGAACTACATGCACCCGGGCAAGGTTCTGACCTCGATGCTAAAGCGCGTGGACAACGCCGTCTATGAAGCCTTCATGGCTGGCGCCGATCTTGAGACCGGCTTCAACGTGATGGGCGTTGGCAACGGCGGCGTGGGCTATGCCCTCGACGAGTACAACGCCTCGCTCATCTCCGCCGAAATGCAGGCGGCTGTGGATGCGGCGGCTGCCGATATCACTTCGGGCGCTCTTGCAGTGCACGACTACACCAGCGACGAAAGCTGCCCGGCTTTGACCTTCTAAGGTCGGCCACGGCAAATCCTCGGGGCCGCGCTGAGCCATCGGCGCGGCCGCTTTTTTCCAACACTGTGCTGGGGGCACCGGAATGGATGACGCGATGGAAGTCTTCTTTTCCGCATGGGGGGATAGCGCTCCCAAAAGTCGGCGGGAAAAACTGGAACAGGCGCTTTCGCCGGAATTCAGCTACGTCGATCCCAATTCGCCCGGCCATCTGAAAGATTTTGACTCCCTCGACGCTTATGTCGCGATGTTTGGCCAGATGATGCCTGGCGCCTGCGAAGAGGTGGCCGATTTTACCGAACATCACGGCCATGCGCGGGAAACGGTCCATTTCCTCAAGGACGGCAAGACCATGATGCAGGGACAATACTTTGGCCGGTTTGCGTACGGCGGTCAGCTTGCGCATCTGTTCGGCTTTACTGGGACAGGAGCCTGACGCGTGACCACACCCGCCATTGAACTCAAAGGTATTTCCAAAGCTTTCGGCCCTGTTCAGGCCAACAAAAACATCAACATCCGGGTCATGCCGGGGACGATCCACGGGATCATCGGGGAAAACGGTGCGGGCAAATCAACGCTCATGTCGATCCTCTACGGCTTCTACAAGGCCGACTCGGGTGAGATCTTTATCAACGGCAAGAAGACCGAAATCCCCGACAGCCAACATGCTATAGCCGCGGGTATCGGCATGGTGTTCCAGCATTTCAAACTCGTCGAGAATTTCACGGTGCTCGAGAACGTGGTACTCGGTGCCGAAGACGGCGCCATGCTGCGCCCCTCGCTCGCCAAGGCCCGCAGCCAGCTCAAGCAGCTGGCCGAGGAATATGAGCTGAACGTCAATCCCGACGCTGTGATCGAAGAGATTGGCGTGGGCACGCAGCAGAGGGTCGAGATTCTCAAGGCGCTCTACCGGCAGGCTGATATCCTGATCCTTGACGAGCCGACCGGCGTTCTGACGCCGGCCGAGGCCGATCAGCTGTTTCGTATCCTTGGCCGCCTCAAGGAAGAGGGCAAGACGATCATCCTGATCACCCACAAGCTGCGCGAGATCATGGAAATCACCGATACGGTGAGCGTCATGCGGAGGGGCGAGATGACCGCGACGGTCAATACCGCCGAGACAAGCCCGCCCCATCTGGCCGAGCTGATGGTGGGTCGCAAGGTCTTGTTGCAGGTCGACAAAGTGCCGGCCAAGCCGGGAGAAATGGTTCTTGAGGTCAAAAACCTGAGCGTGACCGATAGCGGCGGCGTGCAGCGAGTCAAAGGCGTGTCCTTCAACATCCGCGCAGGCGAAATCCTCGGCATCGCCGGGGTCGCTGGCAATGGACAGTCCGAGCTTCTCGAAGTTTTGGGCGGCTATGAGTTCGGCACCGGAGAGGTCAAGATCAACGGCCATTCGATCGACCTCACGGGGCGGCATTCCAACGGCCAGACCCGCCGAGACCGCGGCATCGCCCATGTGCCCGAGGATCGGCAGCGCGAAGGCCTGATCATGGACTTCATGGCTTGGGAGAACATTGCCTTCGGCTATCATCACGACCCGAAATACCAGAAGAACCGCGTTTTCATGGACAACGTCTCGATCCGCGCCGATACCGCCGACAAGATGGAGCGGTTCGACGTGCGCCCGCCCAATCCAATGCTACAAGCCAAGAGCTTTTCGGGGGGCAACCAGCAGAAGATCGTTGTCGCCCGCGAGATCGAGCGCAATCCCGACCTTCTTCTCGTGGGCCAGCCCACCCGCGGCGTCGATATTGGCGCGATCGAGTTCATCCACAAACAGATCGTGGCCCTGCGCGATCAGGGCAAGGCAATCCTGCTCATCTCGGTCGAGCTTGACGAGATCATGTCGCTCTCGGATCGCATCGCTGTCATGTTCGACGGCAAGATCATGGGCGAGCGCTTGCCCGACAAGACCAACGTCAAAGAGCTCGGCCTTTTGATGGCCGGCGTGGCAGGGGAGGCCGTATAATGGAAAAGATGCCAAAGTGGGCCGATATCTTCCTGATCCCGGTCGTGTCGCTGGTCCTTGCCGCAATCTTCTCGGCCATCGTAATCCTCGCCATTGGCGAAGACCCCTGGGCCGCGGTCAAGCTGATGGTCAAGGGCGCGCTCGGCTCGACCTATGCCTGGGGCTATACGCTTTACTACGCGACCAACTTTGTCTTCACGGGCCTTGCCGTGGCCGTGGCCTTCCACGCACGGATGTTCAACATTGGTGGCGAGGGGCAGGCCATGCTCGGCGGCCTCGGCGTGGCGCTTGTTTGCCTCTATATCCCTTGGCCGCATTGGTCTTTGGCGCTGATCGGCGCCTCGGTCGGCGCTGCGCTTTTCGGCGCGGCATGGGCGGCGATCCCCGCTTTCCTTCAGGCCAAGCGCGGCAGCCATATCGTGATTACCACGATCATGTTCAACTTCATCGCCAATGCACTTTTGGTCTATCTCCTCGTCAACGTCCTCAAGCCCGTGGGCATGATGGAACCGGCAACCGCCAAGTTCCCCAAGCTGGTCCAACTACCCTCTTTCCGAGATATGTTCTCGACAGCAGATACGATCATGTTCCGCGGTGCTCCGGCGAATATCACCTTCTTCGTGGCCGTGGCCGCGTGTGTGGTGGTCTGGCTTCTGATCTGGCGCACTCGCCTTGGTTATGAACTGCGGGCCTTTGGCCATTCGGAATCGGCTGCGAAATATGCCGGCATCAAACCAACCAAGATCATCATGGTCTCGATGCTGATCTCCGGCGCGCTGGCTGGCATGATGGCGATCAACAACGTCATGGGCGAGGCCGAGCGCCTTGTGCTGAATGCCGTGGAAGGCGCCGGTTTTATCGGAATCGCCGTAGCTCTTATGGGCCGTAGCCATCCTTTCGGCGTTTTCCTTGCCGCGCTTCTCTTTGGCTTCCTATATCAGGGCGGGGCCGAGCTCGCGCTCTGGACGTCGATCCCGCGCGAGATGATTGTTGTCATTCAGGCGCTGGTGATCCTGTTCACCGGGGCGCTCGACAATATGGTGCGAATGCCGCTTGAGCGGATCTTCTTCAGCCTGTGGCGCAAGCCCGCGGCCAAACCTGCCGCGGCGGAGTAATCACATGGATCTTTTGACACTTCTTCAGGTTCTCGACTCCTCCGTTCGGATGGCAACGCCGCTTCTTCTGGCCTGCCTTGCCGGTCTTTTCTCGGAACGCGCGGGGATCTTCGACATCGGCCTTGAGGGCAAGATGCTCGTCGCCGCCTTCCTCGCGGCGGCAATGGCCTCGGTCACGGGATCAGCGTGGATCGGCCTTCTCGCGGGCATCGGCGCTTCACTGACCCTTGCCATCGTCCACGGCCTCGCCTCGATCACCTTCCGTGGCAACCAGCTCATTTCGGGCGTGGCGATCAACTTTTTCGCAGCTGGCATCACGGTTGTCATTGCGCAAAGCTGGTTTGGCCAAGGCGGTCGTACGCCGCAGCTTGGCGATGGCGCGCGATTCCAGTCGATCACCTTGCCCTTCGCCGAGAGCCTCTCGGTCGTGCCGCTCCTTGGCCCGATCTATAAAGAGCTGATCTCAGGCCACTCGATCCTTGTATACATAGCGATGCTGATTGTTCCGCTGACGTGGTGGGGGCTTTATCGCACCCGCTTCGGCCTGCGCCTGCGCGCTGTGGGCGAAAACCCTGCCGCTGTAGATACCGCCGGTATCTCGGTAGTGCGCCTGCGCTATTCGGCTGTGCTGATCTGCGGCGTTCTTTGCGGGATTGCGGGCGCTCAGCTTGCCACCGCCGAACCCGCCGCCGGCTTCATCAAGGATATGACGGCCGGTCGCGGCTATATCGCCCTCGCGGCCTTGATCTTTGCCAAGTGGCGGCCGTGGTATGCTCTGATGGCATGCCTCTTGTTCGGCTTCCTGCAGGCGCTCGAGCTTCGTCCCGACCTCATCACCAACGTCATCGGCATCAAGGTTCAGGGCCAGCTTCTGAGCGCCCTGCCCTATATCATGACCGTGGTGATCCTTGCGGGCTTCGTCGGCAAGGCGATCCCACCGCGCGCCGGTGGCGAGCCCTATGTCAAAGAGCGCTGATCTTGCCGCTCTGATCCGCGAAAAAACAGGCGCCGCGCCGGTACGCGTGGGCCTGATCCTCGGCTCGGGTCTTGGTCATATCGCAGGCGCCGTCGATGGCGTCGCAATCCCCTATTCCGAGCTTCCGGGCTTTCCCCATGCCAGCGTTTCGGGCCATGTGCCGCAGCTGGTGATCGGCTCGCTCGAAGGGGTGCGCGTGGCCGTCTTTGGCGGGCGCTCACATTACTACGAACAGGGCAAGCCCGATGCCATGCGCCTGCCGCTCGAGGTTCTGAAAGAGCTTGGCGCCGAGATCATGGTCGCCACCAATGCCGCAGGCTCCATGCGCCCCGATATGCCCACAGGCTCGGTCATGGCGCTCAATGACCACATCAATTTCTCGGGCCTCAACCCGCTGATCGGCGAGCCGTCGGACGCCCGCTTTGTGCCGATGACCGAGGCCTATGACCCCAAGCTCCGCGCGGGCCTGACGGCTGCAGCCAAGGCCGCGGGTGTTGAGATGGCCGAGGGTGTCTATGCCTGGTATTCCGGCCCTTCGTTCGAAACCCCCGCCGAGATCCGCGCGATCCGCGGCATGGGCGCCGATGCCGTGGGGATGTCGACCGTGCCCGAAGTTATCCTCGCCCGCTTCCTTGGCCTGCGCGTGGCTGCAGCGTCTGTCATCACCAATATGGCCGCGGGCATGAGCACGGAATCCATCAGCCACGAGCACACCAAGGCGATGGCCCCCCTCGGGGCTGCCAAGCTTGAAAAGATCCTGCGGCAGTTCCTCAAAGGGCTCTAGAGAGCAAAATACCGCCCCTTTTCAGGACTTTTTGACTCTATCCGCGTCAAAAAGAAGCTGCCCTCTATGCCGGGGTTTGACAGGCCCGTTGGAAAGGCGTTTTTTGGACACATAATGCGTGCGCGGATCATTATATGTTGATCTATCTCCCTATTGCCGAAGTCTCGGTGAACGCCTTTCTGCTCCTCGGACTCGGGGGGATCGTTGGTGTCCTTTCGGGAATGTTTGGCGTAGGCGGCGGCTTTCTGATGACGCCGCTTCTGTTCTTCATCGGCATCCCGCCCGCTGTTGCCGTGGCGACCGAGGCAAACCAGATCGTCGCCTCCTCCTTCTCGGGCGTCCTCGCGCATCTGCGGCGCAAGACGGTCGATATCAAGATGGGGTTGGTCTTGCAGGCGGGGGGCCTGATGGGCTCGGGCCTCGGCATCCTCGTGTTCAACTATCTCAAGGCGCTCGGTCAGGTCGATCTTCTCGTCAAGATCTTCTACGTCGTCTTCCTCGGCGCCATCGGCAGTCTGATGTTCGTCGAGAGCATCAACACGCTGCGCCATTCCAGCAAAGGCAGGACACCGGCCAAACGCCGCAAGCACAACTGGGTGCACAACCTGCCCTTCAAGATGAAATTCCGCGTCTCGGGCCTTTATATCTCGGTCATACCGCCGCTGTTGGTGGGCATGGCTGTCGGCGTTCTGGCCGCGATCATGGGTGTGGGCGGCGGGTTCATCATGGTTCCGGCGATGATCTATCTTCTGGGTATGCCGACAAAGGTCGTGGTCGGTACCTCGCTTTTCCAGATCATCTTCGTGACCGCCTTCACCACCATGCTGCACGCCACAACAAACCACACGGTCGATATTGCTTTGGCGCTGCTCCTCCTCATCGGCGGGGTGATCGGCGCCCAGATCGGCACCCGGATCGGCGTCAAGCTCAGGGCCGAACAGCTCCGCATTCTCTTGGCAATCATGGTTCTGGCGGTCTGTGTGAAGCTCAGCTTCGATCTTCTGCTCACCCCGAGCGAACTCTTTGTCCTTGGCGCGGCAGGGGGCCACTGATGCGTATTCTTCATCTTCTCCTCGCAGCCCTGCTCTTTGCCATGCCGGCCAAGGCCGAAGAGATCGTTCTTGGTCTCAGCCAGGACGAAGTGGCCATCACGGCGACCTTTGAAGGATCGCACATCCTGATCTTTGGCGCGATCAAGCGCGACGGGACCGAGACCATCGACGGCGATCTGGGGGTCATCATCACCGTATCTGGCCCGAAAACGCCGATCACCGTCCGCCGCAAAGAGCGCAAATATGGCATCTGGGTCAACGCCGATGCGGTCGAGGTCGATGCGGCGCCAAGCTTCTATGCCGTCGCCACCAGCGGCCCGATGGAAGAGGTTCTAAAAGAGGTCGAGGATCTTCGGCATTCCGTGACAATGTCAAAGGCGATCCGGTCGGTGGGCGCCAAGGTCGAAGGGTCCGAATCTTTTACCGAAGCCCTGATCCGCATTCGCAGCGATGCTGGCCTTTATTCGACCTTCATCGGCACCGTCGATCTTGAGGAGGATACGCTTTTCCGCACCTCGATCGACCTGCCCTCGAACATCACCGAGGGCAACTATGAGACCCGCATCTTCCTGACCCGCGGCGGCGTGGTTATCGACGAATACGAGACGATCATTCCGGTTGAGAAGGTGGGCATCGAACGCTGGCTCTATCGCATGGCGCAGGACAACGCGATCCTCTATGGCCTGTTGTCTCTGGCCATCGCCATTGCCGCCGGATGGGGCGCCTCGGCCGCCTTCGCGGCTCTCCGCCGCTAGCCGCGCCCGACAAAGGGCATCTGCGTCGCCATCAGCGTCTGGAACAGGACGTTGGCCGACAAAGGCAGCGCGGCCATCTGCGCGACCGCATCGGCCACCAGCGAAACGTCGATATGCGGCGGCTCGGCCTTGCCTTCGGCCCGCGCGCGGGCGGCGATGCCCGCCAGAAGATCGGTCATGGCGTTGCCGATGTCGATCTGTCCGCAGGCGATATCGAAGGGACGCCCGTCAAGCGCGAGCTGGCGCGTCAGGCCGGTGATCCCGTGCTTGGTCGTCGTATAGGTCACAGCCCCCTCGCGCGGCGCATGGGCCGAGATTGAGCCGTTGTTGATGATCCGCCCGCCCTGCGGCGATTGCCGCCGCATCTGGCCGAATGCCGCGCGGGCGCAGAGGAACATCCCCGTCAGGTTGACCGACACCGCCCGCATCCAATCCTCGACCGGAACCTCATCGATCGGGGCCGCAGAGGTAAAGATACCGGCGTTGTTGAAAAGCACATCGAGCCGCCCCGCCTTGGCCGCGAACTCCGCGAAGGCACGATCCACCTGATCCGCCTCGGCCACATCGCAAGGAAGGATCACCGCATTGGCGCGGCCTTCGGCCATTTCTTCGAGTAGCTCCGCACGGCGGGCGATTAGCCCCACCTGCCAGCCATCCGCCAAGAACCGCTCGGCCACCGCCCGCCCAATTCCCGCACTCGCGCCTGTCACGATGATCGCCTTCATTCCCTATCCTCTCGTTCCAGCGCAAAGCTCGTGGGCGCGGCGGGCAGATCGTCCACCCTGAGCGGCCCGCTCGGCTTGGCCAACCGGTTGCGCACCACCCAGCGCAACTGGGTTTCTGCCCGCGTGATCGCCACATAGGCAAGCCTCTTCCACAAGGGCTGCCCCGCCTCGACGCGGCCCATCCGCGCAGCCGTATAGATGTCGGGCCCAAAGACCTGCACCGTATCCCATTGCGAGCCTTGCGCCTTGTGGATCGTCACCGCCGCGCCATGCAGGAAGGTCGCCCCCATGCGGGCGGCGAAGGGGATGAAGGGCTCTTCATCGCCCTCCTTCTCGATCTTGATGATGCTCGCGGCGTTCACCTGCGGATCCTCCGCGCCGATAATATGCAGGCGCGAGAAACCGGGGCGGCGGCCGGGGCCCAGATAGATCACCTGCGCCCCCTTGATCAGCCCCCGCGCCTCGAGATCGAGCCGTTTCTTGCGGTGCTTGAGCGGCAATTCGATCCCGTCACAGATGAGCGGTTCGCCCTCGATCAACTCCCCTTCCGGCACGCTATAGGCCGCGCGGAATGCATGGATCAGGCGGATGCGCGTGGCGTTGCGCCAGACGAGCACGGGCGATCGCGCCATCAGGTCGGATTCGACCCGCTCTGCCCAGACAACCCGCTCGTCGCGCCTCGCGGCTTCGCTGATCATGTCCTCGAAGCCTTGGAAATCCAGCGCCGGATCGGCCAGCGCATGGGCCAGATCGAGGATCGCGTTGTCGGCCTCCTGCCGGTGGATACGGTGCAGGATCAGCTTGCGCTCTTCCGGCAGGCTGTCGAAGACCATGCCGCCGGTGCTTTGCACGGGGGGCAACTGCGCCGGATCGCCGAAGAGGACGAGCGAGGGGAAGATCTCCTGCAGATCATCGAATTGTCGCTCATCCAGCATCGAGCTTTCATCGACGAAACCGATATCCAGCGGATCCTCCCGCCGCTTCCAGCCGATGATGAAGTCTGAGCCGCGCAGGCCCGCCGCGGCCAGCGCCGCCGGGACCGATTTGTTGACCTGATAGGAGCCGAAGGCGCGATCCAGCGCCAGCTCGGTCAGCCCCTCGATCTGCGGCCGCTCGCCTTGCCCCGCGAGCCATTCTGCGATCTTCTCGTATTCGGGATCGTAGACGGGGGTATAAAGGATGCGATGGATCGTCGTCGCCGGCACGCCGAGGTTGCGCAAGACGCTCGCCGCCTTGTTGGTGGGCGCGAGGATCGCGAGCGTCCGCCGGTCCTTCCGCCGCTTGCCCTCCCAATCGCCGGAAACCAGATCGACACCCGCCTCCGACAACGCCTTGGTCAGCTCTGACAGGAGCATCGTCTTGCCCGACCCGGCCTTACCGATCACCGCCATCACGCGGGCGTTGCCCGCTTCGGGCGGCATCAGGAGGCTGTCGTCAAGATTGATCCCCGCCCCGCGCAGCGCCTCGGCGATCGCATCCCAGGCGGCGGCCTGATCGGCAGAGAATGTGGGGGCAAGAGCGGTCATGGCGCGACCCTATCCAGCATCGCCGGACAGGGCCAGAGGCCATCAGGCAGAAAGCGGCAGGGGCGTGAACCCAAGCGAGCGGGCGACCCAGCGTTCCGAGATCGCGGCAGAGACGCCCACGCGATGCAGGATGCGTAAACGGTCGAGCGGATCATAGGTCCAAAGCCCCGCGCTGATCGGCGAAGGGCCGGATTTGTCAGTGCCCAAAAGCCGGGGCGAAGCCCCGATCTGGCGATAGATCCGCACCATCCGCGCGTCAAAGACGCCAAGAAAATGCCGTATCGCGAAATGCCGCATCACCTCGCTCCCGCCCAGCATCAGGGCCGCCGCGACCCGCCCACTTGCCCGCGGGCTGAGACAGAAACGCGTGCACTCCCACGTCATCGGATCATGCAGTGGCACGCCGTCGAGGAGCGACAGGAAATGCTCGTTGGTCATGGTCCGCCCTGTCGTTGGCAGAAACCGCATCGAGCCGCCATGCGCGCCGTCAGGTAACTGCCAGATCACATAGAGCGGATCGAGCGCGTCGTATTGATCCCTTTCCCAGCCCCGTTCGTCGACTGTCACCTCCCAACCGAGCCGATCCCGAAACTGCGCGGCGCGATCGCGGAACATGGATGATTGAAGTTCGAGATATCGGCTCAGTTCAGAGCCCCTAAGATAGCGAAGCATGGCACCCCCTGGAAACAGGAGGCTAAGACTAGGTCGCAATCGATAAGAGACCCTAACTGTCCCGAACGTTGCCGCTAGCCAGCCAAAGCCGGCCGCAGTTTTCCCGGCCATTCGCCCGGCGCGGCGCGGTCGGCGCCGCCAATCACGATATGGCCGTTCAGCAGGGCCTGCGCCACCGCGCTGACCGTATTCTGGGCATTGAGCTTGAGCCGCGCGCTTTCGATATAGGCCCGCAGCGTATGCTACGAGATTGCCAGCATCTCGGCAACCTGTCCTCGGGAATACCCCATGGCCAGATAGGTCAGGGTATCGACTTGACGAGGCGACAAAGGCTTTGAAAGTTTCGGCGCACGGCTTGAGGCAATCTCGAGCGCCTTCGTGTTAAGGTAGTGCGCCACCAGTATGATCTCTCGCTGTTGCAAACCAACGAACGTGTCCCACTCTTTGTCGTCGGCCATATGCGACAGGGTCAAAAGGGCAAACTGGCCGCTCGGGCCGTGGATCGGCACCGAATAGCCCTGATTGCCAACCCCATGCTCGAGCGCATCCTGCCGGAAGGCTTTGGCAACGCGCGACGACCAATCGAGGCGGCGCCAGTCAACAGGGTGATATCGCTTGAAGCAGGCCAGAATAACCGGATCTATTCGCAGGTATTCCCGATCGACATAGCGCTGAACCCAAACCGGATCATAGGTTCCACAACCGTATTGCTCACCATCTGCGCTGACCCAATGATAGACGATGTGATCTATTCCAAGACTGTCTCGAAGGCCGACGACAATCTTCTGAAGATCACTGAGGCTGCCCGCTGCCTCCAGCTGTCCAGCCACCATTTCCAACATAACCGTCCTCCCTAGGCGGAAGTGCGGGAACTTTACCCACTGTCGGTGCAATCTCGGCCACGGCTATCTTTGCGGTTTCAGAAAGCTGCTGCGATAGCAGCGGCAGATCATTCTGATCCGCAAAGGTTTTGAGGTCGGCGATCACATCGATAATCCACGTATTCCCCATGCTCACCCTCCCCGTGATTGGTTAACAAACGGTTAAGTCTTATGTTAGCACGGCAGTGATTAACGGATTACTCGCCTATTTACCCCCCTCAGAAATAGCGGGGTTTCAAACGAAAAGGGCGCGGCCGTTTCCGGCACGCGCCCTCCAGCATCACTCAGGGAAAAGTGTCAGGATCTACTTTCGGCGATCACGTCGTCGAAGGTCCGCAGGCCGGTCTGCGGGCTCTGGACCAGAACCGCCATATTACCCGGCTTGTGCTCGTTGCGGCGCATCTTCGTGTGCGCGAGCGGGATCTCGTCCCAGCCGAACACCTCGGACATACAGGGATCAAGCCGCCGCTCCAGCATCAGCTGGTTGGCTTGGCTCGCCTGCTTGAGGTTGGCAAAGTGGCTGCCCTGCACGCGCTTCTGGTGCATCCACAGATAGCGGGCATCGATGGTCAGGTTGTAGCCGGTGGTTCCCGCACAGATCACCACCATGCCCCCGCGCTTGACCACGAAGGTCGAGACAGGGAAGGTCGCTTCGCCGGGGTGTTCGAAAACCAGATCGACGTTGTTGCCCTTGCCGGTGATCTCCCAGATCGCCTTGCCGAATTTGCGGGTCTCGTTGAACCACTCCTTGTATTCCGGCGTGTTGACCGTGGGCATCTGGCCCCAGCATTTGAAATCGTTGCGGTTGATGACCCCTTTCGCCCCGAGGCTCATCACAAACTCGCGCTTGCTCTCGTCGCTGATGACGCCGATCGCATTGGCGCCCGCCGTGTTGATGAGCTGGATCGCATAGGAGCCAAGGCCGCCCGACGCGCCCCAGACCAGAACGTTCTGGCCGGGCTTCAGCTCGTGCGGCTTGTGGCCGAACAGCATCCGGTAGGCGGTGGCCAGCGTCAGCGTATAGCAGGCGCTCTCTTCCCAGGTCAGGTGCTTGGGCCGATGCATGAGCTGCTGGGACTGCACGCAGGTGAACTGCGCGAAAGAGCCGTCCGGCGTCTCATAGCCCCAGATCCGCTGGCTGGGCGAGAACATGGGATCGCCGCCGTTGCACTCCTCGTCGTCGCCGTCATCCTGATTGCAGTGGATGACAACCTCGTCGCCGACCTTCCAGCGTTTGACCTTGTCGCCCACCGCCCAGACGATCCCCGCCGCATCCGAACCCGCGATGTGATAGGGGGCGCCGTGCACATCGAAGGGGCTGATCGGGATACCAAGGCCGGCCCAGACGCCGTTGTAGTTGACGCCCGCCGCCATCACCATGACGAGAACCTCGTGGCTATCGGGCTTGGGGCAATCGACGACCTCGACCTGAAACGCCTGCTCCGGCTCGCCATGCCGCTCGCGGCGGATCGCCCAAGCATACATCTTGTCGGGCACATGGCCGAGGGGCGGGATTTCGCCCACCTCGTAGAGATCTTTCTTCGGGGCGGTGGCCAATTCGGTGTCTGTCGTCTGGTCGAGTGCCATCGGTGTCTCCATCGGGCAAGTCCTGTTTTCGCCGCGCCGCAGAATCGCGCGTTACCCTATGGCTATTAATGGCGAAGCAACTTTGCAACCCCTACAGGGG
>JALRLK010000164.1 GCA_023254495.1 Marivivens sp.
AGCCAGAATCCCACCGGCTACTCATGGTCGCAAACAACGGGCTCGCGGGCGACTACGGGCTGGACAGAAAAGGATTCAGATTCGGAATAGAGGCCGCCAGGGAGCTCGGGCTGCCCATTACGGTGGTCGGCACCGACGCAAAGTCGGCGTCGGTCAGGGGTTGCGGAAGCTCACCGGCGCCCGCCGCAGAAGCGGCGACAATGCTTGCCAATGTCAGGAATCGCACAAGTCACCCTCCCAGTTGTTAGCGCCATCATGACGGCAGACCGTGGGCTTCGCAATGGGGGCCGTCGGCTCTCAGGCCCCGACCGGCTCCCATCCATTATGCTTGCCCGCGGCAAAGATTGCGTCGATCACGCGTTGGTTGGCACGGGAATTTTCCAGAGTGAAAATCTCGCTGGCGCCCCCTGCTGCGCGATCGGCAAAAGCCTCGACCTGCGCCTTGTAGTGATTGAAGCCGCCAAACCGGAAAACCTCCTGCCGGTCATGGCTAGCCGAATTCAGCGTGATCTTGCCGTGGCCATAAACCCCGGTGTTGAACGGCGCATGGACCTCGATCCAGCCTTTCTCGCCGTGGAACACCATCGACTGCCGCAGCGCCATCCGGGTCGAGCAATAGAAGGACAGCTCGAAATCGCCGAAGTCTTGCGAAACGCTGGCATAGATATCGGTCCCGAACTGCGAGGAATATTCGACGCGGGCGCGCACCCGCTCGGGCTCGCGACCTGTCACAATCCGCGTCGTCACGGTCGGATAGACGCCGATATCCTTCAAGACACCGCCGCCCAACTCAGGGATATTGCGCATATTCGAGGGATCGTCGTTGAAATAGCTGAACGCCCCCTGAACCTGCCGCAGGCGGCCGATCGCGCCATCCTCGATCAGAGCGCGGACCTTCCTCCACTGGGGGTGATAATGGACCATGAAGGCTTCGGAGATCAGAACGCCGCTCTTGTTACCCGCGGCGATAAGCGAGTCGATCTCGCTCGCCTGCGCCGCGATGGGCTTTTCGCATAGAACGTGCTTGCCAGCCGCGGCGGCCTTGGCCGACCATTCGATATGTTGCGAGGTCGGCAGCGGGATATAGACGCCATCGACCACATCGCTCGCCAACAGATCTTCATAGCTGCCAAAAGCATGCGGCGCACCAAATCTGTCGGCAAGCCCCCGGGCGCGGGCCTCATCCCGGCTGGCGACAGCTGTCAGGACACCATTTCCGGCATCCGCAATCGCCGGCAGAACCTGCTCGCGGCCAATCTTGGCGGTTGAAAGAACTCCCCAGCGGAACATCGCATTTCTCCTTGGCAGACCGGCTCTGGCTTCGACCAGATGCAAGGCGGCAGTCAAATGCAGTCGGACGGCAAAGGCAAGGTATGCGATGAAATGGATCGGGTGGGCGATGCACTCCGACGAAATCGTGCTTGCTTCAACCAAAAAGGAATGGCGTGAAACGATGCTGGCAGACAAATTCGAACTCGTCTCAGTTTGCCGGCAAACACGGGAACCTACGCGGAACAAAGCAGCCGCCACTCAGCAAGAGCAGCGGCGCGGTTCAGCTTGAAGTTGGGACGGGAGTAGAGGTGGCGTTACTGATTGAAGTGGTTTGAGATTGAGGCGTGAACGGCGGCGAACTTTTGAAGCGTTCGTATTCGTCGGAATCGGAGCATCGCCCGCTCCTGTCGTCGAAATGGTAAGTGTGAGTTCTCAGCCCGGTTGTTCAACCAGCGGCCAGCTTCTTGGCGATTGCCGACCCCAATCTCCCTCAGCCCCGCACCGTAGGACCGAAGTCGATCAGTGACGATCACCTCCGGGCGACCGTGCTTGCGCATTGTTTTCTTCAGGAATTTCAATGCTGCTTTCTTGTCACGGGTCTTGGTCACGAAGCTTTCCAAGACCTCACCTTCGTGATCGACTGCCCGCCAAAGGTAGTGCCGCTCGCCGTTGATCTTCACGAAAACCTCGTCGAGATGCCATTGCCAATGGCTCGTTCTCAGCCCCTCGCGATAGTGGGCGCCCAGTTCGTTGCAGGCCCATGCGGCATTGTCGCCGCAGTAGGTCGACTCAACGCTTACGAGTCGCGCGCAGGCAT
>JALRLK010000162.1 GCA_023254495.1 Marivivens sp.
CTCGGACACGGTGCCGCAGTATTCATGGCCCATGGTGATCGGTGCCTTGTCGTGGCTGAGCGGATGGTCCTGTTCCACCGGCACGAAGATCGGGCCAGCAAGGTATTCGTGCAGGTCGCTGCCGCAGATGCCGGTCCAGGCGACCTTGACCTTGACCTCGCCCGGGCCGGGGGTGGGCTCGGCCACATCCTCGACGCGAATATCGCCAATGGCGTGGAAGACGACTGCTTTCATCGGGTGGCTCCTTCAGGCGCGGCTGGCATGCGGCCCCGGGATCGCGCGGAACGCGGCGATCGCGAACAGCGCGAAGTCGCCGGTCTCGCGGACCCCGCGCTCCAGCGGCCCGCCGAGCCCGCGGCCGAGCCGACGGGCGGCGGTCGGCGACGCGTGCCCGAGGCGATTGCGCCCGCGGAAATATCAGCCTCTTCAAAAGGCAGCAGGGCTTCGGCAAAGGCGGCGGGCTTGGGCATGGCCCGATTATTGGGCCAGCCTGGTTAGCGATTGGTTAAGGGCGCTAGCCCTTCATCGAATCCCAAAAGCCCTTCACCGCTGAGAAGAAGCTCGAGCTTTGGGGATTGTTCTCGGCGCTCAGCTTGTCGAACTCGCGCAGGAGCTCTTTCTGCTTGGAGGTGAGCTTGACCGGCGTTTCCACCGACAATTCGATGAACATATCGCCGTGATTGCCGCCACGCAGGGCGGGCATCCCCTTGCCGCGCAGGCGCATCTGGCGGCCCGATTGGCTGCCTTCGGGGATTTTGACCCGGCTGCGGCCGCCGTCGATCGTCGGCACCTCGATATCGCCACCCAGAGAGGCGTCGACCATCGAGACAGGCACGCGGCAATAAAGGTTGGTACCGTCGCGCTGGAACAGGCGATGTTCGGTTACTTCGATGAAGATATAGAGATCGCCCGTCGGCCCGCCGCGCATTCCGGCCTCGCCTTCGCCGGCAAGGCGGATGCGGGTGCCGGTCTCGACGCCGGCGGGGATATTGACCGAGAGCGAACGCTCCTTCTCGACCCGGCCTGCGCCGTGGCAGGTCTTGCAGGGGTTCTTGATGGTCTGGCCCATGCCGTTACAGGTCGGGCAGGTGCGTTCGACCGTGAAAAAGCCCTGCTGCGCGCGGACCTTGCCCATACCCGAACAGGTCGGGCAGGTCACAGGCTCGCTGCCGCCCTCGGCGCCGGTGCCTTTGCACGAGGTGCAGCCAACCGCAGAGGGAACGTTGATCGTTTTCTGCAGGCCATTGTAGGCCTCTTCGAGGCTGATCCGCAGGTTATAGCGCAGGTCGTTGCCGCGCGCCGCGCGGGTGCGCCCGCCGCCCTGCCCGCCCCGGCCCATGAAATCGCCGAAGAGATCATCGAACACATCCGAGAAGGCCGAGGCGAAGTCGCCCTGCCCGCGAAAGCCGCCGCCGGGATGGCCGCCGCCGCCCGTGCCATTTTCAAACGCGGCGTGGCCGTAGCGATCATAGGCGGCCTTCTTGTTGGCGTCTTTCAGAACCTCGTAGGCCTCGTTCACTTCCTTGAACTGGGCCTCAGCGTTGGGATTGTCGGCGTTGCGGTCGGGGTGAAGCTCTTTCGCCTTGGCGCGATAGCCTTTCTTGATCTCGTCGGCGGAAGCGCCTTTCGAGACCCCGAGCGTTTCATAGTAATCGCGTTTCGCCATCAGAGTTGGTCCCTCGTCCAAACGGAAAGACCGGCCCGCGTGTTTGGGGCCGGTCTGCCGTGGCTAGTTTTCGGCCTTAGCGACCACGCTTGTTGTCGTCGAGGTCTTCGAAGTCGGCATCGAGGATGTCGTCTTCCGACCCGGCGTCGCCGCCTTGCTCGCCTTCTTCTTGGCTGGACTTGTAGATGGCCTCGCCCAGCTTCATGGCGGCTTCAGTCACGTTCTGGATGCCCGAGCGGATCTTGTCGGGGTTGTCGCCTTCAAGCTCGTCCTTGAGGGCGGCAATCGCCAGCTCGATCGCTTCGATGGTGGTCGGGTCGACCTTGTCGCCATGCTCTTCCATCGACTTTTCGGTCGAATGGATAAGGCTTTCGGCATGGTTCTTGGCTTCGACCAGATCCTTGCGCTTCTTGTCCTCTTCGGCGTGCTCTTCGGCGTCGCGGACCATCTTTTCGATGTCCTCGTCCGAAAGGCCGCCGGAGGCCTGAATGGTGATCTTCTGCTCTTTGCCGGTGCCTTTATCCTTGGCCGAAACCGAGACAATGCCGTTGGCGTCAATGTCGAAGGTCACTTCGATCTGGGGCATACCGCGCGGAGCCGGCGGGATCTGCTCGAGGTTGAACTGACCGAGGAGCTTGTTGTCGGCGGCCATTTCACGCTCGCCCTGGAAGACGCGGATCGTCACGGCCGACTGGTTGTCTTCGGCGGTCGAGAAGACCTGAGATTTCTTGGTCGGGATCGTGGTGTTGCGGTCGATCAGGCGGGTGAAGACGCCACCGAGGGTCTCGATACCCAAGGACAGCGGGGTCACGTCGAGAAGAACCACGTCTTTCACGTCGCCCTGAAGAACACCGGCCTGAATGGCCGCGCCCATGGCGACAACCTCATCGGGGTTAACGCCCTTGTGCGGCTCTTTGCCGAAGAACTTGGTCACTTCCTCGATGACCTTCGGCATACGGGTCATACCGCCGACGAGAACAACCTCGTCGATATCCGAGGTGGAAAGGCCCGCATCCTTCAGCGCGTCTTTGCAGGGCTTGATCGATTTCTTGATCAGGTCGTCGACAAGGCTCTCGAGCTTGGCGCGGGTGAGCTTCATCACCATGTGCAGCGGCTGGCCGTTGGCGCCCATCGAGATGAACGGCTGGTTGATTTCGGTCTGGGTCGAGGACGACAGCTCGATCTTGGCCTTCTCGGCAGCTTCCTTGAGACGCTGGAGGGCCATCTTGTCTTTGGTCAGATCGACAGCGTGTTCCTTTTTGAACTCCTCCGCGAGGTAGTTCACGATGCGCATGTCGAAATCTTCACCGCCGAGGAATGTATCGCCGTTGGTGGATTTCACCTCGAAGAGGCCATCGTCGATCTCGAGGATGGTCACGTCGAAGGTGCCGCCGCCAAGGTCATAGACGGCGATGGTGCGGGTTTCTTTCTTGTCGAGGCCATAGGCCAGCGCTGCGGCGGTCGGCTCGTTGATGATCCGCAGAACCTCGAGGCCAGCGATCTTGCCGGCGTCTTTGGTGGCCTGACGCTGGGCGTCGTTGAAATAGGCGGGAACGGTGATGACGGCCTGAGTGACGTCTTCGCCGAGATAGGACTCGGCGGTTTCCTTCATCTTCTGCAGGATGAAGGCGGAAATCTGCGAGGGGCTATAACGCTCGCCACGGGCTTCAACCCAAGCGTCGCCATTGCCGCCGTCGATGATTGAATAGGGGACGAGCTTCTTGTCTTTCTGGACTTCGGCATCGGTCGTGCGGCGGCCGATGAGGCGCTTGACCGCGAAAATCGTGTTGTCAGGGTTGGTCACGGCCTGACGCTTGGCCGGCTGGCCGACGAGGCGCTCTTGCTCGGTGAAGGCGACGATCGACGGCGTGGTGCGGGCACCTTCCGAGTTCTCGATCACGCGCGGCTTGGAGCCATCCATGATGGCGACGCAGGAGTTGGTTGTCCCGAGGTCAATCCCGATGACTTTTCCCATTTTCAAAACCCTTTCGTTAGGCGGTTTGAGCGGCCTTGGCCCCGTAGGCACCTTGGCCTTTGTGGATGAGGAAGCAGGGGCAATCCCTGCTGATCAAGCGGTATATAGGGGGCGGTTTTGGTGCCTGCAACGGGTAGGAGTAGGGGAAATGCGCCAAATTCGCCGCTTCCTGTTGCGAGATTTGCTCAAGTCGCCCCCAAAGCTATGCCTTTGGTTGGAATCGCAAATCCGCTAGCTTTATGTGCCAGCGCCCCAGCTCGCTGACGCACGCTGCCGCGTAAAGAATTCGAGCATCAGGCCGATCACCAGCAATGTCAGCGAGAGATAGAGCGGATAGGTCATCGAGGTGAAATGCGGGGTATAGTTGATGAAGATAAATCCCCGAGCCTGATCGACCGAGTGAAAGAGCGGGTTCCAGCTGAAAACGGCAAGGAGAGAGCCGGGCAAAGCATTCGCAACAAACATCTTGCCCGAGGTGATCATGTTGGCTCTGAGATAGACCATTCTGAGAATTGAAACGAGCCGTGGCGCCCAAGGTTTGATCGCCAGAAAGATTATTCCAACCGCCACACCAGAAAACCAAGCCATCAACAACGCACCGAGCGCGCCAATGGGTTTGTCATGGTGATTGGCGTGACAAGGGCGTGGTAGCAAAATAGGATCATACCGAGCGACAGCACCTGCTGATAAAGCGAGGTAATCGCTGCGGCGCTGATTGTAATGTATGAATTGAGGGGCGCATACTGCAACATCGAGGATGTGGCGGAGGGCGCCCCCATCACCGCCGAAACGGTGCGGTTGTGGGTCATGTATAGAGAGACGCCGGACATCAGATACAGGAGAAAATCCCCACGGATCTTGGCTGTCTTGAGGCCAAAGATCTGAAAGATCATCAAGAACATCAGGGTCATCAGCGCGCCTTGCAGTGCGATGAGGATTAGCCCAACCACGGCACTGCGATGGCTCTTGCGAATTTCCCTTACGACGCTTTGATAGATCAACTCGATCATGCCAAAGGCGATCGAAAGGGTTGATCTCGTGGTTGTCGCCCGAAACATTGGCTGCCGTCCTCATGGTCTGATCTGACCGTGCCTTATGACGAATTTCTTGCCGTTCGCCTTCCGCGCCAGCATAAGGAGGCGCCCTTTCATTTCAACACTGGCGGCAAGACGCAACGGAGCCTTCGCATGGACCTTCAAAAACTTACTCTCGTGATGCGCCGGCTTGCGCTGGAAGCGGGCGACAAGATCATGGAGATCTATGCCGCCGAGGATTTCGAGGTTCGCTCCAAGAGCGATCAAAGCCCGGTGACCGAAGCCGACGAAGCGGCGGATGCAATCATTTCGGCGGGACTGCGCGCAGAGTTTCCCGAGCTGCCGCTTGTCACTGAAGAACAGGCGGCCTCGCATGATATTGAGGCCAAGACCTTTCTCATCGTCGATCCTCTCGATGGAACCAAGGAATTCGTCCAGCGGCGCGGCGATTTCACCGTGAACATTGCGCTCGTGTTTGATGGCTCGCCGGTGCGCGGCGTTGTCTATGCGCCAGCCAAGGGGCGGCTTTTTTATACTGATGCCGGCGGAAATGCCGTCGAGGAAGCAGGGCCGTTCGACAAGGAGACGCCCGCTCAGCAGAACCGCATTCGCGTTTCGAAACCCGACAATGCAGCGCTTTTGGTTGTTGCTTCGAAATCCCACCGCGATCAGGCAACCGACGACTACATCTCGAAATATGCGGTGAGAGATATGAAGAGCGCCGGTTCATCGCTCAAGTTCTGCCTAGTGGCGACCGGCGAGGCCGACCTTTATCCCCGCGTGGGCCGCACGATGGAGTGGGATACGGCGGCCGGCCATGCTGTTTTGGTCGGCGCAGGCGGCGACGTTGTGCGCTTCGACAACCACCAGCCGCTGCGCTACGGCAAAGACGGCTTCGCCAACCCTTTCTTTATTGCTTATGCGCCGGGCGTCGATCTGAAGAAAGCGTGATGGCCGCGCTTATCGTCATTCCCGCCCGTTATCCCTCGACCCGCTATCTGGGCAAACCGCTGGTTGGCCTTCGAGGGGCAGGTGGCGAGGCAAGGTAGGTGATCCGGCGAAAATGCGACCCGGCGCTGCAGGTGGGTGGCGACACCCGTGTTGTCGTGGCGACAGATGACGGACGGATATGGCAAGAGGCTGAGGGCTTTGGCGCTGAAGTCGTGATGACCTCTTCCGGCTTGTGCCGCTTCGTAGCGATTCTGATCCTCCGTCTTCCTAAACATAACGGCGGACCACTTCATTGGGGGAGGATAAGAAGTTGGCTTGGATCTTGAGCGGTTAAGCGAGGCGGCCGGCCCTGAAGAGGCTCGCCTTCAGTCCATCTATGATGACGAAATCGAATCAGCCGCGCGTGCAGCTTATCAGCGCGACTATGTCGGATTTGGTTTTGGGGATTGGGGCGGTCAGGCGGCCTGAGTAGTCGGTGCCTCTGTCAGGATGGCATGGAGCGTCGCGGCATCATGGTTGGCGCGGAGCTTGGCACAGATTGACGGATCCCGAAGCGTTCTGGAAACAAGAGCCAGCGCCTTGAGATGATCGACACCAGCTGTTTCAGGCGCAAATAGTGCAAAGACAAGATCGACCGGTTGGCGATCGACGGCGTCAAAGTCCATCGGCTTTTCCAGTTTGAGGAAGATGCCACAAATCTTTTCGACGCCTTGCAGGCGCGCATGGGGTAGCGCGACGCCCTGCCCCACTCCGGTTGGTCCCAGGTTTTCGCGGTCGATCAGCGCGTCGATGACGGTCTGCTCGCTCAGGCCATAGTTTGCCTCAGCGATTTCTCCAAGATCATGGAAAAGCCTCTTCTTGCTGGAGGAGATCGAAATGACCTTTACCCCAGTGGGCTTTAGAATGTCCGAAAGCTGCATAAAACCTGCCTTCTGGCGCCTTGCCTCTGGATTGCCGCCTAGCGGGGATCAATCCAACCGATATTCCCATCGTCTCGGCGGTAGACAACGTTGATGCCGCCGTGTTTCTCATTGCGGAAGACCTGCACTGCACCGTGAGCCAATTCCATCTGCATCACGGCCTCGCCGACTGATAGCGAGGGAATCTTGGTTTCGGTCTCGGCGATGATCATGGCTTCAAATTCGCCAGCAGCCGCATCATCGTCCGACTCTTCCGTCGGGGCGAGGATATAGGCCGAGCCCAGCGAAAGTTCAACCGGTTCTGCACGCTCCTTGTGATGGTCCTTCAGGCGGCGCTTATAGCGGCGCAACTGTTTGTCCATCTTCTCGTTGCAACCATCAAATGCAGCGTAGATGTCATTGGCATGATCCCGAGCCTGACAGGTCAGGCCGGTCGAAAGGTGGACGATACATTCACAGACAAATTCATGCCCTGACTTGGAAAAGATCACATTGGCATCGGTCGGACGCCCTGCATATTTTCCGACGGTCTCTCCAAGCTCGGTTTTGACATGGGTCTGCAGTGCCTCACCAATATCAATCTGCTTTCCGCTGATCTGATACCGCATCGTCTCTCCTTTTCTTAACAAATGTGCAAACACACCGCACGGGCGACAGCCTATGTGCGGAACTGAGTTGTGATTGCGGGATTTGATGATTTTCCGGCTTGGCCCCGTCCGTCTGGCGGAAACGCCAGCGCGGAAGCGCGAGGGTGGATCGGGTCGTTCATCACCCCTATTTGGCGCCAGCCGGGGGCGGTTTGTCAATGAGTCGCTACTGGGGCGAGCGGAAATCAGTAGGCGCGGAAATTGGTGCCCAGATAGACCCGGCGGACATTCTCGTCCTTCACGACCTCGTCTGTCGTGCCGCTCATCAGCACATGGCCATCGTGCAGAATATAGGCTCGGTCGACGATCTGCAGGGTCTCTTGAACGTTGTGATCGGTGATCAGAACGCCGATGCCGCGGTTCTTGAGATCAGCAACGAGGTGACGGATTTCACCAACGGCAATCGGATCGACCCCCGCGAAGGGCTCGTCGAGCAAGACATATTTCGGCCCTGCCGCGAGGCATCGGGCAATCTCGGTCCGGCGGCGTTCCCCGCCCGAAAGGGCAAGCGCCGGAGCACGGCGCAGGTGCTCTATCGAGAACTCGGAAAGAAGCTGCTCCAGATGCTCGCGCCGCGCCGTCTTGTCGGGCTCGGTGATCTCGAGAATTGCCAGTATATTGTCTTCGACGTTCAGCCCCCTGAAAATCGACATCTCCTGCGGGAGATACCCGATCCCAAGCTGGGCACGGCGATACATCGGCAAGGCCGATACATCCCGTCCATCGACGATAACCTGCCCGCCTTCGGCAGTGACTAGGCCTGCAATGGAATAGAAGCACGTCGTCTTGCCCGAACCATTCGGACCAAGCAGAGCCACGACCTCACCGCGCCCAAGCTCAAGACTAACGTCGCGAATAACGGGCCTGCGGCGATAGCTCTTGCGCAGGTTGACGACCTTTAGGCCGACGCTCCCTTCGGTGAGCGTGAGAGAAGGTGCGGTGTCCATCAGGTGCCGCTCGGTGCCAATACAGTGCGGACATTGCCCTCAAGCATGGCAGTCCCGTCCTCGAGCGAAACGGTCATTGTATCCGCCGAAAGCGCCGAGGAACCCATTTTCAGAAGGACGGAACCGGTCAGCACGAGCATCCCGGTTGTCAAATCATAGTCGGCGCTTTCGGCTTCGGCTGCTTCGCTCTCGGTCACGAAGGTTACGCCGTTAGTGGCTACAAACCGGGCGATCTCTCCGGTTTCATCGGAATAGATCACCTGAACCTCGCTTGCAGAAATCCGGATCGAGCCCTGTCCGATGATCACGTTGCCTTTGAAGGTGGCGATGCCGGTGTTTTGATCGACTGCAAGACTATCGGCCGTGACCTCAACCGGCGTGGAACCGTCGAACTCAAAGCCGCTCAGGGCAAGGCTTGTGGATTGCGCCGCGGCCAATAGAGGCCAGAGCGCCAAGATGCCGACAGCAAGAATTTTCAGCGACCGCACGTCCAACTCCCTTAGTTTGTAGGCTGATATACCAGCCGCACACCATTTTGGAAAACCATTTGCTGGCCACCTTCGGCCTCATTTCTTTGGATCACGAGGCTTCCTGCGTTGATCGACCCAAAAGGTGCGCGGACCTCAAGCTCGCTATCTGTCTTGACAAGGCCGCTGCCAATATCGGCGGTCAGTCCGCGTGTTTCGAGGCTATAGCCAACCGAGGACACAAGACGCGTAAGGCCGCGAAGGCTCACGGTGTTAGTCGTTCCGTCATAGGTCGCACGGCTTGCTGTAATCTCGACCGACGAACCCTTCGGGTCGGAAAGCAGAAGCCGGATCTTGTCTATGTCGACGATCCTGATGTCTGCTGGATCAGGAACCGCCACGCCGGCGGAAAGTGTATAGATTGTGCCGTCGTCTGTAACGCCCGAAAAAGTTGGGTTGGTCAAGCGGGCGGTGCGTGCCATTTCCTCGAGTTGGGCAAGTGGCAGTCTGCTTTGATCGGTGGCGCGGGCAAATAGAAATAGCGTAGATAGCAGAGCAATTCCAGCCATCGGCAGGATGATCTTTGCCCAACCCACATAGAGGGAATAGAAGTTGTCCTTCGGCGTCACGGATCAGACCTCGCCGCCATCTGACCTAATGCGCGAAGATGTCGATCTCGGGCCAGCCCTCGAGATCGAGACGCGCCCGCGCTGGCAGGAAATCGAAGCAGGATTGTGCAAGCTCTGTCCGCCCTTCGCGGGCCAGCATCTCGTCGAGCTCCTCTTTCAGTCGGTGCAGATAAAGGACGTCGGAGGCCGCATAGTCGAGCTGGGCGTCAGAAAGGTTCTCGGCGCCCCAGTCGCTTTGCTGCTGCTGTTTGGAGATATCAACTCCCACGAGATCCTGCAGGAGATACTTGAGCCCGTGCCGGTCGGTGAAGGTGCGGGTCATCTTCGAGGCGATCTTGGTGCAGTAGACAGGGGCCGCCAGCGCGCCAAAGGCGTGATACATGGCGGCGATGTCAAAGCGGCCAAAGTGGAATAGCTTGAGAACCTCGGGATCGGTCAGCATCCGGCAAAGGTTGGGCGCCTCGGTCTGGCCCTTTTCGACCTGCACGAGGTGCACATTGCCGTCGCCGCCCGACATCTGAATCAGGCAGAGGCGATCGCGGTGCGGGTTGAGCCCCATGGTCTCGCAGTCGATGGCGACCACCGGCCCCATATCGAGATCGTCGGGAAGATCGCCCTTGTAGAGATAGTTCGCCATGCGCGTGCCTCGTGTGTTTCCACAAGGCAATACGCCCTGCACGGCTCCGGTGCAACAGAGCGCTTCCCGGCACCGGCGGAGGAAAGCCGGCGCCGGGCCGGGAAGATCAAAGCAAGGCTTCGATCATGGCGCGGGTGTTGTCATAGGTCATCGGCACCGGGTTGCCGCCGACGCTGGGATCGTTCAGCGCCGATTTGGAGAGCGCATCCACATCGGCATCCTTGACCCCGATTCCCCCCAAGGTCCGCGGGATGCCGAGGCTTGCGTTTAACTCTTCGACAAAGGCGCAGAAGCCGTCAAAGCCGCCTTTGATGCCGAGATAGGCGGCGACCATGTCGAAGCGGTCCTCGATGGCGGGGCGGTTGAACTTGAGCACCTCGGGCATACAAACCGCGTTGGTCGTGCCGTGGTGGGTGTTGTGCACCGCGCCAACCGGATGGCTGATCGCATGGATCGCGCCAAGGCCCTTTTGGAACGCGGTCGCGCCCATGGCGGCGGCGCTCATCATATGGGCGCGGGCTTCGATATCCGAACCATCGGCATAGGCGCGCGGCAGGTATTCCTTCACCAGCCGCATCCCTTCAAGGGCGATGCCTTGGCTCATCGGGTGATAATGCGGGCTCGAATAGGCCTCAACACAGTGGGCAAAGGCGTCAAGGCCGGTGCCCGCGGTGATGAACTTGGGCATCCCCACGGTCAGCTCGGGATCGCAGATCACGACAGAGGGGAGCATCTTGGGATGGAAGATGATCTTCTTCTCGTGAAGCGCAGAATTGGTGATGAGGCCCGCGCGGCCAACCTCGGATCCGGTGCCAGCGGTGGTCGGAACCGCAACGATCGGGTGGATGCCCGCCGGATTGGCGCGGGTCCACCAATCGCCGATATCCTCGAAATCCCACAAGGGGCGGGTCTGGCCAGCCATGAAGGCGATGGTCTTGCCGAGGTCGAGCGCCGAGCCGCCGCCAAAGGCGATCACGCCGTCAAAGCCGCCCTCGCGATAGACTTTGAGTCCGGCGGCGACGTTGAGATCGGAGGGGTTAGGATCAACCTCCGAGAACATCGCGTTGCCAAGGCCTGCGGCCTCGACCAGCGCGCGGGTTTTGGCGGTGATCTCCATGCTGGCAAGGCCGCGGTCGGTGACGAGAAGCGGCTTGCGGATGCCCGCCACGCGGCAGGCCTCGGCGATCTCGGCAATGCGCCCGGCGCCGAAGCGCACGGAGGTGGGATAAGACCAGTTACCGACGAGTTTCATCATTCATGCTTTCTTGAGGTGATAGGATTTCGGCCGTGTCAGGGCCTGATAGGCAAGAACCGAGAGGCCCGCGCCGCGGCCGGTATCCTTGCAGCCGGTCCAGCACAGGGCGGGGTCGAGATAATCGCAGCGATTCATGAAGACGGTGCCGGTCTCGAGTTTGTCACCGATGGCCTCGGCGGCGGCGGGATCGCGGGTCCAGATCGATGCGGTGAGGCCATACTGGCAATCGTTCATCAGCGCGATGGCTTCGTCATCGTCCTTGACCTTCATGATGCCGACCACGGGGCCGAAGCTCTCGTCGCGCATGACACGCATCTCGTGGGTCACATTGGTCAGGACCTGCGGTGTGAGATAGGCGCCGCCATCGTCGGCGTTCGATGCTGGGATATGCGCCACAGCGCCCATCGCCACAGCTTCGTCGATCTGGGCGCGGACTTCGGCGGCGAAGCGCACGTTGGCCATCGGGCCGATGGTGGTATCGGGGTCGAAAGGGTTGCCGAGGCGGTAGGTTTTCACGAGGTCGACCGTCTTGGCGACGAATTCGTCATAGAGGCTCTCGTGCACGTAGATGCGCTCGATACCGCAGCAGCACTGTCCCGAATTGAACATCGCGCCGTCGACCAGCGTTTCAACCGCCGCGTCGATATCGGCATCCGCCCGGACATAGCCCGGATCTTTGCCGCCAAGCTCGGTTGAGACAGGTATAAACGTGCCTGCGGCGGCGCGCTCCATCGCTTTGCCGCCTTCGACCGAGCCGGTGAAATTGACGAAGTTCACGGCCCGCTGGCTGATGAGCGCGGCGGTGGTGTCGTGATCGAGCACGACGTTCTGGAAAACGCCCTCGGGCAGGCCCGCGGCGGCGAAAGCATCGGCAATGTGTTCGCCCACCTTCAGGGTCTGGGCCGCGTGTTTGAGGATCACCGTGTTGCCCGCCATGAGCGCCGGAGCGATCGTGTTGATCGCGGTCATGTAGGGATAGTTCCACGGGGCCACGACCAAGACGACGCCCATCGCCTCGCGCTTGATCATCCGTTTGAAAGCACCGCTGTCTTCGACGAGATAGGGCTTGAGCGAGTCTTCGGCGATAGAGGCCATGTAGAGGGTGCGCTCGTTGAAGCCACGGAATTCGCCGCCATAGCGGATCGGGCGGCCCATCTGGTAGGCCAGCTCGTTGGCCATGCGGTCGACCGTCTGGCCGATATAGTCGTTTGCCTTGAGCACGAGATCGATGCGCTCCTGCACCGGACGCGCGGCCCAATCCTCTTGTGCGGCGCGGGCGCGGGCGGCGGCGGCAAAGGCCGCCTCTTCGCTCAGCGCCTCGCGTTCGAGATAGACCGATCCGTCGATCGGCGAAACACAGCGGACAATCTTGCCCATGTCAGGCCCTTTCAAAACCGCGGGCGATCTCCCAATCGGTGACCACCTTGTCAAACTCTTCCTGTTCCCACTCGGCGCAGCGGACATAGTGGTTGACCACCCAGTCGCCCATCGCCTCGCGCAGCATCTTGGAGCCACGGAGCGCTTCGGTCGCGTCGCGCAGGTTCGAGGGGATATGCTGCACGCTCGCGTCGTCGTAAATATCGCCTTTGGTGGGACCGGCGAGTTTCAGCTTCTCTTCCATCCCCTTAATCCCCGCGGCCAGCAGGGCGGCCTGCGCGAGGTAGGGGTTCATGTCCGAGCCACCGATGCGGCATTCGATCCGAACAGCCTTGGAGCCCTCGCCGCAAAGGCGGAAGCCAGCGGTGCGATTGTCGATCGACCAGGCGATCTTGGTCGGCGCAAAGGTGCCCTTCATGAAGCGTTTGTAGCTATTGATATAGGGCGCAAAGAACACGGTGCTTTCGGCGGCATAGGCCAGAAGGCCCGCGACGAAACTCTCCATCAGCGCCGACATTCCGTGCGGCCCTTTGGGATCGTGAAAGACGTTCTTGCCGTCTTTCCAGAGAGACATATGCACATGGCTCGAGCTGCCTGTGCGGCTATGGTGCCATTTCGGCAGGAACGTCGCCGCGACGCCATTGGCCCAAGCGATTTCCTTGACCGCGTGCTTGGCGATCGTGTGGTGATCGGCGCAGAGCACGGCTTCGGAGTATTTGATGTTGAGCTCCTCCTGCCCCGCCTCGGCCTCGCCCTTGGTGTTCTCAACCGGAATGCCTGCGGCGAAAAGGTGATTACGCAGCGGGCGCATCACGGCCTCTTCTTTCGAGGTCTGGAGGATGTGGTAATCCTCGTTATAGGCGCTGATCGGTTTGAGATCGCGGAAGCCCGTGGCGGCCAGTTCCTTGTAGGTCTGGTCGAAGAGGAAAAACTCAAGCTCGGTCGCCATCATCGCCTCAAAGCCCATTGCGGCGAGCCGCGCGGTCTGGGCCTTGAGCACCTGACGGGGCGAATGGGCGATAGGTTTGTGGTGGTGATGATCGAGAATATCGCACAGGACGAGCGCAGTCCCCTCAAGCCATGGCACACGCCGCAGGGTCGAAAGATCGGGCTTCATCACATAATCGCCATAGCCCGCGCGCCAGCTGGTCGAGGCATAGCCATCGGGCGTTGCCATCTCGAGGTCGGTGGCGAGGAGATAGTTGCAGCAATGCGTCTCGTCGTGGGAGCTGTCGAGAAAGTTCTGGACGTGAAACCGCTTGCCCATCAAGCGGCCCTGCATATCGACCATGCAGACCAGAACCGTATCGATGATATCTTCGGCCGCCAGCTCGCGCAGCCGTTGCAGGGTGAGGGTTCCCGACATCTAAATCTCCCGAAACTCAAATTGAGGCGTCCGGGAGCGAACCCCCGGACGCCGGATTGCATCACGAATAACGGTAGGGCCGACCGGCCTTGTCCATATCCGCGTTATACTTCTTGATGATATCGACGACCTTGGCCTTCGTCTCGCTTTCCGAAGCGATTTCCTCCCAGAAAACGCGAGCGGCGGCCTCGACCGTGGCCCATTCGGAATCGGGGATCGAGGTGAGCTGCATCTTGGTGCCATCGACACGCAGCGAAGCCTCGCCACCCCAATACCACCACTGGCGATAATAGTGCGACTGGTCGGCGCACACGCGGAAGAGGGTCTTGAGGTCTTCCGGCAGCTCGTTCCAACGATCCTGATTGGCGAAGAAATGGCCAATCCAGGCGCCCGAGATGTTGTTGGTCAGGAAGTAGTTGGTCACATCGGCCCAGCCAACGGTGTAGTCCTCGGTGATGCCCGACCAGGCGATACCGTCAAGCTCGCCGGTCTGAACGGCGACCTCGATGTCCTCCCACGGCAGGGTGACCGGCACCACGCCGAACTGTGACAGGAAGCGGCCAGCGGTCGGGAAAGTGAACACGCGCTTGCCGTTGAGGTCGGCCAGCGAGTGGATCGGATCCTTGGTGGCAAAGTGGCAGGGATCCCACGAACCGGCGCTGATGTGCTGAACGCCGACCTTGGAATATTCCGCCTCCCAGATCTCTTTCAGGCCGTACTGGTTGAACAGCACCGGCACATCGAGGCTGTAGCGGCTGGCGAAGGGGAAGTAGCCGCCGAAAACGGTCACTTCGGTCGGCGAGGCCATCGAGTCGTCGTCCGACTGGACGGCGTCGATGGTGCCGCGCTGCATCGCCTGGAAAAGCTCGCCCGTCGGAACCAGCTGATCGGCGAAATAGAGCTCGATCTGCATCCGGTCGCCGGCGATCTGGTTGAACATATTGATCGCCGGAACGATGACGTGCTCGGCAAGGGCCGGGCCGGCATAGGTCTGAAGCCGCCAGCGGATCGTCGATTGTGCAATGGCGGGCGCGGCGAGTGCAGCCGGAGCCGCGGCTGCGCCATATAAGAACTTACGTCTGGTAGTCATTCTTCAAGTCCTCCTAGTTGCTATGTTTGGGCTCTTGCCCGTCGCCCCTTGCCGGGGCCTTGGGGTTATTTGTTGTAGACCAATTCAGGCAGCCAGAGCGCGATCTGCGGAAAGATCATCACGAGGGCCAGCGCGCCAACCATCACCAGAACGAAGGGGATGATCGACGAGTAGATATCGCGCAGGCCGATTTCGGGCGGGGCCATCGCGCGCATGAGGAAGAGGTTATAGCCGAAGGGCGGGGTCATATAGGCGATCTGGGTGGTGATCGTGTAGAGGACGCCATACCAGATCAGATCGAACCCGAGATGATCCACGAGCGGCACATAAAGAGGCGCTACGATCACGAGCATCGCCGTATCGTCAAGGAACGTTCCCATGATGATGAAGCTCAGCTGCATAAGGATCAGGATCATCCAGGGGCTAAGGCCCAGTTGCTCGGTAAAGAGAAACTCGATTGCCCGTACCGCGCCGAGGCCGTCAAAGACCGAGCCGAAGGCCAGCGCCGCGAGGATGATCCACATGAACATGCAGGTGATGGCGAGGGTCTGGCGCACGCTTGTCTCGAAAACCTCGCGGGTCATTCGGCCTTTGAACACAGCCGCAATGAAGGCGGCGATGGCGCCGATGGCAGAGCTTTCGACGAGCGAGGTCCAGCCATTGATGAACGGCACCATCATCGAGGCGAAGATGAAGAGCGGCAGGATGCCTGCGCCGAGCAGCCGGTATTTTTCCCTACGACCGATGGTCAGATCTTCTTCCGACAGAACAGGCCCGAGCGAGGGCGTGATCCGGCAACGGATGACGATGTAGATGACGAACATCGCCGCCATCATCAAGCCCGGTATGATGCCGGCAAGCCAGAGCTGGCCGACAGGCTGGCGGGCGATCATGGCATAAAGCACCAAGACCACTGAAGGCGGCACAAGAATGCCCAGCGACGAACCGGCCTGAATCACGCCCGTTACCATCTTCTTGTCATAGCCGCGCCTGAGTAGCTCGGGCAGGGCAATGGTTGCGCCGATCGCCATGCCGGCGACCGATAGACCGTTCATCGCGGAGATAAGCACCATGAGGCCGATGGTGCCGACCGCCAGTCCGCCGGGCAGGCCGCCCATCCAGACGTGGAACATCTTGTAAAGATCGTCGGCGATGCGGCTTTCCGACAGGACATAGCCCATGAAGATGAACATCGGCAGCGTCAGCAGCGGATACCATTTCATCAGCTTCATCGCGGCGGCGAATCCGAGGTCATAGCCGCCACGGTCGCCCCAGAGGAGAAGGGCTGCGACGACGGCGACAAATCCAATGGCGCCAAACACGCGCTGACCGGTCAGCAGCATCAGCATCATGGTCGAGAACATCAGGATGGCGATCATTTCATAAGACATCAGGCGATCTCCTCGTCGCGGATGCGCAGGATGTCTTTGAAAAGCTCGGAAATAGCCTGGAGCAGCATGAGCGCGATTCCAGTGACCATGATGACCTTGATCGGCCAGAGATAGGGCCGCCATGCGGTCGGGCTCCGCTCGCCGCCGTATTTGAAGGAATATTGGGTGCTCTCGAAGCCGCCCCAAAGCAGGATGCCGAGATAGAAGATCAGGAAGAGAACGCTGAAGCTATCGACCCAGGCTTTGCGGTGGTTGGACAGCTCGCCATAGATCAGGTCCATCCGCACGTTCGAGCCGAGCTGGATCGAATAGGGCCCACCGAGGATATAGTAGGCGACCATCGCGAACTGGGCCATTTCGAGGGTCCAGAGCGAGGGATTGATATCGAAGCCAAGATCGCTGCCGACCTTTGAGAAGGTCGACCATAGAAGGATCCCCATCATCACGAAGATCCCATACATCACGATGCGCCCGATCCGGCGGTTAAAGCCGTCGACGATCCTGATGTATCCTTTCATCAGCCCCATCACGTTGCTCCCTGTCGCGTGGCGGTTGGAAGGTTGAGCGCTTCGGCAAAGACCGAGGCAAGCATGGCTCCGATCCGGGCTGCGCCGGCCTGATCGGAAACGAGATCGTTGCGGACCTCTATCATCACATTTTCGATGCCGCGCGGGATGGCGTGTTCGCGCAACGTATGTGTGACACCATCCACAGCGGCATAGGGCTGGTTCATGTCGGCACGCAGTGCGGCCTGCTTGTGTGCGGCAGCCAAGACCGCCTCTGCAAGCTGATCGTCGGCATCATGAAGAACGCCAAGCTCGGTCGCGCGGGGGGTGCCAAACCATGTGGGCGTGAAGGTGTGGATCGTGATGAGCGAAGGTCTTGTGGAAAACCCGTCGAGGGTCGACGCGAGAAGTTGACGGAAGGGATCATAGATCTCGCGGGTCCGTTGGGCACGATCCGCCTCGCCCAGATCTCGGTTGCCTGGAACCTCGATCGTCTCGGACTTTACCGGAAAGGCCGAGGCGGCGCTGGGCGGGCGGTTGCAATCATAGACAAGCCGCGACACGCGCGAATGAACCAGCGGGGCATCCAGAAGGTCGGCGATATGCATCGCCATGTTGATGGCGCCGATGTCCCAAACCGCGTGGCTGAGCCGATCGGATGGCGCAAGGCCAAGATCGGCCAGCGAGGCAGGAATGAACGAGCTTGCGTGTTCGCAAACCAGAAGCACCGGAGCCCGCCCGTCGGAGCGGTAGACCGCGGCAGCTGGGCCCTCTTCGGGGGCAAGAATAGGTTTGGCAGCAGGGCGCTTCATGGAAGCATTAGCTACAGACTATTTTGACCTGTCAAGAAAATTTCGTAGACGTCGCTTCGGAGTGGGATTAGTCTGTAGAGAAAATTACAGAGTGTCTGATGAAGCCGCGCAACCACCGAATCGTCAAAGAGATCATTCAGGACAACACCGGCGCTCTGACACCGGCAGAACGGCAGTTGGCCGATGTCCTTTTGCGCGATTATCCGATTGCCGGACTGCAATCGATCACCAAGCTGGCGGCTGTCGCCAATGTCTCGACGCCCACGGTGATCCGTATGGCACGCAAGCTTGGGTTTGATGGCTTCCCCGAGTTTCAGAGCGCATTGCGCGAAGAGGCTTCGGCGCAAATCAAGAAGCCGATCCGCAAGCGTGATGGCTGGCTGGCCAACCGCTCTGATTCCCCCGCCTTTCGGGATTTCGCGGAGGCCGTTTTTGAAAACCTGCAACACACCATCGAGCGGCTAGATCCCGCGACCTTCAACGCCGTTGCCGAAATCCTTGCCGACCCCGCCCGCGCGGTCTATCTGTCGGGGGGCCGGATCACGCGGTCAAACGCGGACTATCTCTTCAACCATCTTCAGATCATCCGCCCGAATGTGACGCTGCTCGCGCAGTCGCCAAACGTCTGGCCGCAATACCTTCTCGACATGAACGAGAGTTCGGTCCTGATCCTTTTCGATATCCGCCGCTACGAATCCGAACTGGCCAAGCTCGCTAGGCTTGCCAAGGAACAGGGGACGACCATCGTTCTTTTCACCGATCAGTGGGGCTCGCCTGTGAGCAAGATCGCGAACTTTACGTTCAATGCGATGGTCGAAGTCCCCTCAAGCTGGGATTCGACCATCGCCATCAACCTTATTTCCGAGGCGCTGATTGCCGATGTGCAATCGCGCGACTGGGAAGAGTCGCGCGAGAGGATCGAAAAGTTGGAAGATATCTTCCGCTCGACGCGGATCTTCCGCAAATCGCCCTAGGCGTAGGCAATTTCCTGCATGGCGGCGAGGAACTTCGCCACCTCGGCCTCGCTATTGTAATGGCACATCGAGACACGGATGCAGCTATCAAGGCCCATCGGATCAAGGATGTTGCCGGAATAGTGGTCGGCCTTGCGGGTATGGACGCGCACGCCCCTGAGGCGCAGCGCTTCGACGATCTCGGTCGAGGCTTTGCCCTTGATCGCGAAGGACACGAGGCCTTCGCGCGCGGTATTATCAACGCCGCCGACGATGATCACATCGGGCATGTCAGCAAGGCCCTTAAGGTTGCCATAGCCGTGCAGCATCGCATTGGTCAGCCGCGCCTCGTGGGCATGGATCGCTTCGCCTGCCGCACGAATGCGCTCGCGCCGGTCGGTGCTGTCGGTCACTTTGCTGCCGAGCCATTCGAAGTAGCTTACGACGTCTGAGAAGGTCGCAAAGGCGCCGGTGTCGCGTGTGCCCATCTCCCACGGGCCGCCGGGCGCGTTGAGAAGGTGGTTGTGCGGCAGTTTGGCAAGGCGGTCGGACACCCAAGCCACGCCATAGCCATGCCGCGAAAAGACCTTGTAGGGCGAGATCACATAGCCGTCGATGCCATAGCTTTCGATATCGAGGCGGCCGTGCGCGGCGTGCTGGATACCATCGACGATGATGAGGCAATCGGGCGCGACCTTGCGGATCGCCTTTGAAATCGCGGCCACATCGACGCCCATACCGGTGACAGGCGAGGTGTGCAGGATCGTGGCAACCGCGGTGTCGGGAGTGATCTCGGGTAGGTAGTGTTCGGCCGTCACGATGCCGTTCTCAACGTCATGCGGCACGACGACATAGGGCTTGCCCGCAATCTTGGCCCAGCGGTCGCAGGCGCTGCGCGAGGCGGGGTGTTCGAGCGAAGAGCCAAGGACGCGGCCTTGCGGCGCGGCGAGGATGGCGGCGCTGATCAGGCGGAAGAGAAGCTCGGTCCCGCTTTCGCCGACGAAGAACGATCCCTTCGGCGCGCCAAAGAGAACCCGCATATCCTCTTTCGACTGGTCGATGATCGTCTGCAGCGCCTTGGCGGCGGGGTTGTCGCGGCCCTGATTGTCGGGGATCGCGGCAAATTTGGCCGAGGTCTCGACCACCGAATTCAGCGTCAGCGCACCGCCCGCGTTTTCAAAGAAAACCCGCTCGCCTTCGAAGGGGCAGGTGTCCACATGGGCGAAACGGGCGCGGATTTCGGAAAGAAGCTCGGGCGAGATATCGTGCATTAGGCGATGTCCGTGAATGGCGGTTAGGAAGCGGTCTTGCGCCCGGCCGACCAGTTGAGGCCTAAGACACCGAGCATCACGATCACTCCGGCCAGTTCCAAGCGGAAATCCGGCCAGAACACAAGGACAATAGCGGGGGCCAGAAGCACGCGGAGTGCGACAGATAGCGCCGCGAAGAGGAAGCCCTCGAGCATGGCCGCGAAAGCCACCAGCGCGATGATCGCGAGGAACCCATTCCACAGGACAACGTGCAGCGGCCCGCCAATAACGATCGACTCGTTGAAGACCATGAACAAGGGGATCAGGTAGAGCCCCTTGGCGTATTTCCACGCCTGGAAACTCGTCTCCATCGGTTTCGATCCCGAGATGGCCGAGGCCGCGAAGCCGGCCAGCGCCACCGGGGGCGTCACGTTGGAATCTTGCGAATACCAGAACACGACGAGGTGTGCGATGAGGAGCGGCACGCCAAACTCTTCGGTCAGCGCGGGTCCGACGAGGATGATCAGGACGATATAGGCCGCCGTCACCGGCAGGCCCATGCCGAGGATTAGGCTGGCAAGGATCACAAGGAGAAGCGCCAGAACGATATTGCCGCCCGAGAAGGCGAGCATCATCGCCGAGAACTTGAGGCCAAGGCCGGTGAGACCGACGACGCCGACGATGATCCCCGCCACCGCGCAGGCCATCGACACAGCCACAGCGTTGCGGGCGCCTAGCTCGAGCGCGGAGAGGTTGAGCTTCACCGCCCGGACCATCATTTCCATGAAGGCCCTGCCGCTGGGCCCATCGGCAAGAAACCGCATGAAAGCCCGCAGACCTGCCGCCGCGAGGATCGAGAGAACGGCATAGAAGCCCACCCGCATGGGCGAATAGCCGGCGACAAGGAACACGACGAGCGCGATGAGCGGCAATAGGAAATGCCAGCCCTCCGCCAGAACCTCTTTCACCTTGGGAAGCTCGGATGCCGGAAGGCCCTTCATGCCCAGCTTGACCGCCGCGATATGGACAAGGAGATAGACCGAGCCGAAATAGAGAACTGCCGGGAAGATCGAGATCAGCACGATCTGCGAATAGGGCACCTGCGTAAACTCGCTCATCAGGAAGGCGCCTGCGCCCATCAGGGGCGGCATGATCTGCCCGCCGGTCGAGGCCGCGGCCTCGATGCCACCCGCCTGCGCCGGGCGATAGCCGAGTTTCTTCATCAGCGGGATCGTGAAGGCGCCTGTGGTGACGACGTTGGCAATGGCCGAACCAGAGATAGAGCCCATACCGGCCGAGGCGACGACCGCCGCCTTGGCCGGCCCGCCGCGCTGGCGGCCTGTGGCGGCATAAGCGAGGTCGATAAAGAATTTGCCCGCACCGGTCGCCTCGAGATAGGCGCCGAACAGCACGAAAACGAAGATGAAGGTCGAGGCGACCCCAAGGGGAATGCCGAAGATACCCTCGGCGCCAAGCGTCAGCTGGCTCGCCGCGCGTTCGATGGAATAGCCACGGTGATTGAGGATGCCAGGCATGAAATCGGCCAGCCACGGCAGCTCGCCGCGCGAACCGGCAAAGGCATAGGCCACGAAAACAGCGCCGATGATTGTCATCACCCCGCCAACGCTTCGGCGTGCACCCTCCAAGACGACGATAACGGTCATGATCCCGATCCAGACGTCGATCTGGCGGGGGAAGATCGCGTTGGCGATCGTGTCGATGTTGAGCGGCAGCCAAAGGCCGACCACGACAGACGCAGCAATCAGCGCCAGATCGAGAAGCCAGCCGGGCCAACGCCACGCGCCCTTAAGATCAAGGGGGTGAATCAGGAAACACAGGACGAGGATGAAACCGAGGTGAATGGGCCGCTGATAGAACAGGCCAAGGGGCTTGATACCCGCGGCGTAGAGCTGAAACAGCGAGAGCGCGATGCCGATGATCGTGATCAGTCGCAGGATCAGCTTGGGCGCATCGGGCTTGATGGGCTGTTCGATGGCGATGTCGGTCATGTCAGTCGTCCGGAATAAGCGCGATCTTCACGCGGTCGTGGTCGGCAGCGGCGGAAAGCGAAACCTCGGCGGTGGCGGTGGTGATCCGATGATCGACCTTGGGGCTTCCGGGCCGCAGGATATAGGCATTGCCGGGAACCGGCTCATTGAGGTCGACGATCCAATAGCCGCCCATCCCGTCGGAAAGCTGGATGCCGCGGCCGGGGATGTGATCGAGGCCAGCGGCGAAATCGGGAAGGTGGGATCGGTCAAGGACCATCAGGCCGCCTTGGTTGAGATAGCAGTCAGACACCTCGAACCCCTGCACCGAATGCCGCCAGTTGATGCACCATCCCTCGCCTTCGGGGATGTGGAAGCGGGCGATCACAACGCCGTCGGAGCGGGTGGCAATCAGGGTTTCGGCGGAGGCTGGGGAAAGAAAAAGGAGGAGCGCAATTAGCGCTCCTCCAAAGGCAACCCTCACGGGCGCAGACGGTCGGGGATCGCAACCCCGATCTCTTCATAGTAGCGGATCGCACCCGGATGCAGCGGGATCGGCGTCGCGTCCATGGTGAACTCGACCGTGGTCTGGTTGGCCGCCGGATGGACAGCCTGCAGCTCGGCGATGTTCTCGAACATGGCCTTGGTGATCGCATAGGCCAGATCGTCCGACATTTCGGCCGAAGCGACGAGCACGTTCGGAACACCGAGGACGTTCACCGCATTGTCGACACCCTGATAAAGGCCGCCCGGCAGGCTGGTGGCCGCAAACAGAGGCTCGGCAGCACGGGCCGCGGCGATCTCGTCGGCGCTCAGTTCGATCATCACGATCGAGTTGGTGGTCGCGAGGTTGAGGATCGACGAGGTCGGTGCTCCGACGCTCCAGAAGCCTGCGTCGATATCGCCGTTGGCCAGCGCATCGGCGGTTTCGTTGAAGTTCAGACGCTGCTCGTCCATGTCGTCATAGGAAATGCCGACGGCGCCGAGAATGGCGTTGGCATTGACCTCGGTGCCCGAACCCGGCGCACCGATCGAAACGCGCTTGCCCTTGAGGTCGGCGATCGAGGTGATGCCGCTGTCGGCAAGGGTCACGATCTGGACCATGTTGGCATAGAGCGAAGCGATGCCGCGGATCATCGACAGGGGCTGGCCCTCGAAGCGGCCGGTGCCCGACTGGGCCTGATAGACGGTGTCGGCAAGGCCGATGGCGAGGTCGGCATCGCCGGTGGCGATGAGACCCATGTTCTCGACCGAAGCGCCGGTGACCTCGGCGGTGGCCGAGTAGCCTTCGATATGACGGTTGATCACCTCGGCAAGCCCGCCACCCATCGGATAGTAGACGCCGCCGGTGCCGCCGGTCGCGATTGAAAGCTGCTCTTCGGCGAACGCCGGACCAGCCATAATCACAGCAGAGGCCGCAAGTGCCTTGAATAGTTTCATGATGTCCTCCCAAGTTTGACGAAGGTAGTCTTAGGGATATTGCCGCTGGGTCAACCGAAAATCTCGGCGGAGAGGGGAAATAGGCTATATGTCCGAAGTACTTGCCATTTTTTTCGACACGGCCGCGCACAGGACGGGCGCTTAACGCTGCAATGTGCGGATTTCCGCATAGTAGCTGTGGGCCTCGGCCGCCTCCGATGCTATGAGCAGACGGACAAGCATGAAGGAGCGCGACGCAGATGCCGGAACCGAAAATCAGGGTTGCGATATTTAGCTACAACCGGCCCGACCATCTGGCGAATCTCCTTAGCTCTATTGGCGATCTTTGGCCGCAGGCTGATGTTGTTATTTATGATGATAAGAGCACCCATCCGGGAATGAAGTCCGTGTTGGGCTCCTGTGGTTTTCCGGTCCGAACTGGTCCCGGGGGAAGCGGTCGACATGGGGGGCTTTATTCAAACATGCAGCAAGCCTACGAAGAGTCTATGGCCGAGGGGTTTGAGTACCTTTTGACGCTTCAGGACGACATGCAGCTGGTTCGGCCCGTGACGAAGGAGCTGTTGGGGACGTACTTTCAGGACTTTGACAGCGACCAAGCTCTCACACAGATTGATCCCCGGTTTGCGAAGACCCGACAGAAGCGGAGAAAGAAATCAAAGACCTCGGGCAGTAACGGCCAAAAAAAGCCGATAGCTTTCAGGGCCTATCTTGATGTCGGAATATTCAAGATCAGCCGCCTATGCAGTCTGGGTTGGTCCTTCAATGTCGATGGAAGCCAGATTATATCGGGCGAACAAACGCTTTCGATACAAGCTGCCGAACTGGGAATGAAGAAAGGCAATCCTGCTACCCCGTTTGTGATGCACCTTCCGTTTCCGCATCTCTACCGGCACCGAGTTAGATTGCCGAGACTTTCAGCGTTGAGCCGCAGGATCTTTCGATTTGAGTATATGTCGCTCGCGGATATTGACCGAATGGATTCCAGGCCGGCCGGAACCCCCGCCTACTGGCGCGACCATCTTCGGATCGACGGGGCGACGTGGTTCGATCGCTGGTTGCTTTCGGGAAAAGACGATTCGAAGATTCTTGCTTGATCTTGATGCGAGCAAGGCCTTCTTTTCTGTATTACGAGCCGACGTTTGGGCGAAGAATGTCTCGGAAACCTGTTTTGGTCAGGAATGAGTCGACAAACCTTTGTATTACAGCGGAGCAACCTAGTTGAGCCCTACTTCACGCTCAGCCCAAGCATCCGCCAGGCCTGCATTCCACCGCGATAGTAGAAGATCCTCTCCGCAGGATATCCGACCTCGAGCAGGTTGCGGATCGCGGTCGGTGACTGGCCACACCAGTTGCCGTTGCAAAACAGCGCGACCTGTTTGGCATTTTGGCAATCCCAGCCGTCGAAGTCGGGTTCGCAGCCCAAGATGGCGAGGCGATCGAGGATCTCGTCATAGGGTATGTTGATCGCGCCCGGGATCGTGCCGCCTTGGAACCAGCTGTTGGTCCGGCTGTCGATGACCACCGTTTGGCCGTCTTGCAGGAAGTCCAGCAACTCCAATTCGCCGATCGTGGTAACGCCTTCGGCGACGATCATCGGCTGGATGCAATAGGGCGGACAGGGCCGCGAGGTCAGCGCCCAATCGCCGAAGATCTCGTTGTAATTGTCTCTTTCCCGCTCGATGCGGAAAGGCCCGCTGTCGGTCTGGACGTCAACAAAAGGTATGCCGTCTCGGATGTTGACGGCGCCTTCTTCAGCGGCAACTCCAGAAGGTGAGAAGAGGATAACCAGTATGAGAAGGCAGGACTTGATGCGGCGCCTTGCCAATAAGGCTCGGGATAAGACTGTTTGGCTCGTCATGCTTCCAGAGTGGTCGGAGCGGTTGCCTTGCGCAAGACAATTGTCGCGGGGTCGGACCCTGAGGACTTCACGCGTAATCGGCTTGGTGTCGTTCCAGACACGGGCGCCTCGACGGTGCAAAGCGCCAAAAGACGGGCGGCCCCGCCTTATAGGGGGGCCGCTTCAGCTCTTTTCGCCTGGCCGAGAATCCTAGCCAGCGTCGCGGAAGGGCGCATCACGTTGGCGGTCTTGGCCGGATCGGTGTGGAAGTAGCCGCCCAGATCGGCGGCTGCGCCTTCTGATGCTGCAAGCTCTGCAAGGATCGTCGCTTCATTCTCTTCCAGCGCCTTGGCGATCGGAGCGAAGTGGTCGATGAGGGCCGGATCCTCGTTCTGGTTGGCCAGAGCCTTGGCCCAGTAGAGCGCGAAGTAGTAGTGGCTGGTGCGGGTATCGGTCTGGCCGACCCGCGCCTCGGGCGACTTGTTGTTATCTAGAATGCCCTGGGTCGCACGATCCACCGCGAGGCCGAGAATCCGTGCGCGGTCGTTCTCCTTGGTTTCGGCAAGGAACTTGAGGCTCTCGCCCAGAGCGCAGAACTCGCCCAGCGAATCCCACCTGAGGTGATTTTCCACTGTCAGCTGCTGGACGTGCTTGGGGGCCGAACCGCCGGCACCGGTCTCGAACATCCCGCCGCCGTTCATCAGCTTGACGATCGAGAGCATCTTGGCCGAGGTGCCAAGCTCGAGGATCGGGAAAAGGTCGGTCAGATAGTCGCGCAGGACGTTGCCTGTCACGGCGATCGAGTCTTTGCCGGCGCGAATGGTCTCGAGCGAGACACGGGTCGCGCGGCGCGGCGGAAGAATCTGGAACTTCTCGGTCGCGCCAGCCGCCGCAAGGATCGGACGGACATATGCGATCAACTGGGCATCGTGGGCGCGGGTCTCATCGAGCCAGAAGATCGCCTGACAGCCTTCGGCCTTCTGGCGGCTGATCGCGAGCTGCGCCCAGTCTTCGATCGCCGCCTGCTTGGTGGAGGCCGAGCGCCAGATGTCGCCCGCTTCCACGGCATGTGCGTGCAGCACATCGCCATTCGCGGCGATCATGCGCACCGTGCCGTCGACCGGGATCTCGAAGGTGGTCGGGTGCGAGCCGTATTCTTCGGCCTTCTGTGCCATGAGGCCCACGTTCTGGACCGTCCCGGCAGTGCGCGGATCCAGCGCTCCGGTTTCTTGGAAATAGGTCACGGTCTCGTCATAGACGGGCGCATAGCTGCTGTCGGGGATGACGCAATTGGCATCCGCGGGCTTGCCATCGGGGCCCCAGCCCTTGCCGCCCGCCCGGATCAGCGCCGGCATCGAGGCGTCGATGATCACGTCCGAGGGTACATGGAGATTGGTGATCCCCTTGTCCGAGTTGACCATGTAGAGCGGCGGGCGCTCGGCCATCACCTTGTCGATGGCGGTCTGGATTTCGGCGCCTTCCGGCATCGAGGCGACGATGTCGAGCAATGCGCCAAGGCCGGAATTGGGGTTGACCCCAGCCGCCGCGAGCTTGTCGCCGTAGGCGTCAAACACCGGCTTGAGGAAAGCCTTCACCGCATGGCCGAAGATGATCGGGTCCGAAACCTTCATCATCGTGGCTTTGAGATGGATCGAGAACAGCGTGCCGGCCTTTTTGGTGGCCTCGATCTGTTCGGCAAGGAAAGCGTCCAAGGCCTTGCCCGACATGAAGGTCGCGTCCACGACCGTTCCGGCGCTGTAGGTGATGCCGTCTTTCAGAACGCGGATGGCGCCGTCGGCGGCCTCAAGCTCGATCCGGGCGGGGCCAGCTTGCTCGGCCGTCAGGGTGCAAGAGGTCTCGTTCGAGAAGAAATCGTTGGCCCCCATGGTCGAGACAACGGTCTTGCTGTCGGCTTTCCACTCGCCCATCGAGTGCGGATTGGCCTTGGCATAGTTTTTGACCGCGACGGCCGCGCGACGGTCGGAATTGCCCTCGCGCAAGACGGGGTTCACCGCCGAGCCCATGATCGCATCAAAGCGGGCGCGGATGGCGCGCTCGGTGTCGTTGGTCGGCTCTTCAGGATAGTTGGGAATGGCATAGCCCTGTGCCTGCAATTCCCTGACTGCCGCCACAAGCTGGGGAACCGAGGCGGAAATGTTCGGCAGCTTGATCACATTGGCGTTGGGTTTCTTGACCAGCTCGCCAAGTGCCGCGAGCTCGTCTGGCTGTCGCTGTTCGGGGGTCAGATGTTCGGGAAACGCCGCGATGATACGCCCGGCCAACGAGATGTCCTTGACGCCGACGGAAACGCCGGCCGCGGAGGCGAAAGCCTGAATGATCGGCAAGAGCGAGGCGGAGGCGAGTTGCGGAGCTTCGTCGACCTTGGTGTAGATAATATCAGGCGTCACAGTGTCGGACATTGAGTTTGGCCCATCCTTTAACAGTGTTTGATCGCAATTCAGGTTGCGCCTGCCTTGCCCGAAGCAGGCCGAAAAGGCAATGACAAGGCCCGAATAGTCTTGTCATGCCGTGGCAATTCACCGGGTCGGTCTTTCGCTCAGACGACCTTCACAGACAGCGAGCCGAGGCCCTCGATCGAGGCTTCCATCACGTCGCCACGCTGGACCGCGCCTACGCCAGAGGGTGTTCCCGACATGATCACGTCGCCGGCCTGAAGTTCGAAGTACTCCGAGAGATAGGCAATCATTTCCGGCACTTTCCAGATCATCTGGTTAAGATCGCCTTCCTGACGGACGGTGCCGTTGATCTTCAATTCCACCCGCCCGCTGGGCAAATGGCCGACCTTCGACACGGGCTGAAGCGGGCCGACGGGACCAGAGCGTTCGAATGCCTTGCTGATTTCCCAAGGGCGACCCGCCTTCTTGGCCTCGGCCTGAAGATCGCGGCGGGTCATGTCGAGTGCAACAGCATAGCCCCAGACGTGATCCAGCGCTGCATCAACACTGATGTTGGTTCCGCCTGACTTGAGAGCCACGACCATTTCGATCTCGTGGTGCACATCCGAGCTTTGCGGCGGATAGGGGAACTCGCCCGAGGGATCGAGGTTGTTTGGGTTCTTCTGGAAGAAGAAAGGCGACTCGCGGTTGGGATCGTGACCCATCTCGACAGCGTGGGCGGCATAGTTGCGCCCGATGCAATACACCCGACGCACCGGAAAGGCGCCTCCGTCGGCGGTGGGGATCGTGGGGATAGCGGGGGCGGGAATAACGAGTTTGGTCATAGGTCAAGTTTTTGGACGGGCGATTTGTGGGTGACGATAGGTTGGAAAAGAAATCGGAGCAATCAGAGCCAATTTACGAAAAGCTGAAAAGCAGATAACCAATCAGCGATTGATTGGTTGTGGAGTGCCCAAATACTGACTCATGCGGCAAGATGCCTGACCAAACTGGTGCACCAATATGAGTGAACTCGCTCCCAGTCCGAGGGTGGGCAACGGGGATGTGGTCGATCTTCCGCGTTGCTCCTGACTTGGGCCGCTTCCCAAAGGGGCAGACACCTATCGCAGGATGTCTGTCTCCTTCATATCGATATCCAGAGGCCCAGCCAGATCTTCGATCGAATCGTAGAGCAATTCCAACGTATAGTCGGGGTTATGGGCAAAGTTGCCCGGGTCGGATGAGACAAGTTTCCAGTTATAGGCTGCGCGAAGCATGCGGGGGGTCCAGCCGTCGTAGGCGACAGGCTTGCCTTCGGTGAGATCGATGACGCTGTCCCCGTTGGCATCGTTGAAGAAGTAGGGGTGTTGGCCACCTTCATAAACAATTTATTTGCCAGTGACGCTTTCGGCATAGTCCTTGATCATCTGGATCAACGTCTCCGAATTGCCCCGAATATCATAGGCGATCCCGACAGCCGCATTGCCCGAGCCGTCGTGGCTCAGACGAGAGACCCGGATATCCTGAGGTGTCTCGCCTTGGTGGCAGGTCTGACAGGGTTCGAAATCGACCTCGAGGCTGTGCGGCTCGTGGCACGAGTTGCAGGATGAGACCGGTCGGGCGTGCCAGAAGAGACCGGAATATTCACGGCCCTCATAGTGGTAGCCAGCGCCTCCATAGCCCCCGAGCCAGCTTGCCGCCGCGGTCGCATAATGAGGATTGATGAATCGCAGCGAGGAACCGGCAGTATCCAGATCTTTCCCTTCAATCGCTGCCGCGACCGTGTTTCCGGCGGTTCTGCCTTGGTGGCAGGTCATGCACGCCGCCTCTGCACCGACAACCGGATGCCGGACACCGCTTGGGAATAGAACCTCTTTGATGTCGCGTAGTCCTTCGTTGTGGCAGGTGCCGCAGTCAACAACTCCGCCGGCGGGTACGGGTTCTGTGGGATGCCCGGTTCAGATCCATCAAGGCCGTGATAGCCGCGGAAGCCTTCGCCCGAGTGACAAACGGCGCAGGCAGGGCCAATGCCCTCGTCGGAATCCCAGCGGCTGAAAGCCTCTGCCGCTTGATCGGCATGGGCGGATCGATACCAATCGGAAATCGCCTTTTGATTGTCGACCGTGATTTCTTCGGATCTGAAAGGGCCGGACTGAGGCAAGACAAACGGGACCACCGCATCGTTTTTCGTTTGCTGCGCAAAAGACGGAGAGCCGACAGCCAGCAGTAGGCACCAAGCCGCACTGACCACCGAAACAAGAAAACTGGCATGCCCCATGGGGTGGTCCGGTTTGATTGTTAGTGCATCGTAGGCCTCTGGTCCATCGGAACGATGCTTTCTGGCGCAGGCGGGCGGTAGCCCAATGCGCTGTGCGGCCTGACGGTATTGTAGTGGATGCGCCATTGTTCGATCAGGATTTTGGCTTCGCGCAAGGTGTAGAACAGCTCACCATTCAGCAGTTCATCCCGGAACCTGGCATTGAAGCTTTCGCAGTATCCATTTTCCCAGGGTGATCCTGGCTCGATATAGGCGGTCTTGGCCCCGACGGCGGCGATCCAGCCCCGCACTTTCTGGGCAATGAACTCGGGGCCGTTGTCGGATCTGATGTATTCCGGTGGACCGCGCAGGATGAACAGGTCCGTCAAAGCGTCCAACACATCGGTTGAGTTGAGTTTGCGATCGACGCGGATCATCAGCGCCTCCCTTGTGTATTCATCAATGATATTGAGCGTGCGATAGACCCGCCCGTCAGCGGTGCGGTCTTGGACGAAGTCGTAAGACCAAACGTGGTTCGGCCGCTCTGGCCTGAGACACACGCACGACCCATCGTTCAGCCAAAGCCGCCCCTTTTTCTTCTGTTTTTGCGGGACTTTCAGCCCTTCACGCCGCCAGATGCGTTCGACCCGTTTATGGTTCACCTGCCAGCCCGCATTGCTCAGCAAGCCGGTGACCATGCGATAGCCGTAACGCCCATAGTGATCGGCCAACTCGATGATGTCGTCGGTCAGACGCTCTTCATCGGCCTGGCCCTGGGGTACCTGGCGCTGCGTGGACCGATGCTGCCCGAGCGTGCGGCAGGCGCGGCGCTCTGATACGCCCAGTTCCTGCCGCACATGGTCGATGCATTTGCGGCGACGTGAAGGGCTTAGAAGTTTCCCCGTGCGGCCTCAGTCAGAATGAGCTTGTCCAGGGTGAGATCGGAGACCGCCCGCCGAAGCCGCTGGTTCTCTTTCTCCAACTCTTTCAAACGCATTAGCTGTGACCGCTGCATCCCGCCATACAGCTTGCGCCACCTGTAAAACGTCTGCTGTGTCACGCCGATCTGGCGCACCGCCTCCGCTATCGTCATTCCTTGACCCTGCAGAACTTCAACCTGCTTACGAGGGATTGATGAACTCATCCGAAGTCTTGAATGATTTTCCAAATGCCAGAAAAGTGACAACAGACACTTTTTTCTTAGGGACGAGTCCGGTGATAAGCGAAGAACAACTTGACT
>JALRLK010000114.1 GCA_023254495.1 Marivivens sp.
GGTTCACCATTCATCGCGATAGCCACCACGGTGTCGTCTGCGCGCGCCTTGGCCATCGGTAACGGCCGTGACGCTCGCACGTCGTCGAGGGACTCTGCCAACACCTCCACCGCGCCTTCGGTGACGCCGGCGTGATCAAGCAGCAGGCGGCGGGTATCTATTCGTGGCTGCCGCTCGGCTATCGTGTCCTGAAGCGGATCGAGCAGATCGTCCATGAAGAGCAGGTCCGCGCGGGGCACATTCCGCTTCTGATGCCCACGCTCCAGCCCGCCGACCTTTGGCGCGAGAGCGGGCGGTATGACGATTACGGCCAAGAGATGCTCCGCATCAAGGACCGTCACGAGCGGGATATGCTTTATGGCCCCACCAACGAGGAGATGATCACCGACATCTTCCGCAGCCATGTGGGCAGCTACAAAGACCTGCCGATGACGCTCTATCACATCCAGTGGAAATTCCGCGATGAGGTCCGTCCGCGGTTCGGCGTGATGCGCGGGCGCGAGTTCCTGATGAAGGACGGCTATAATTTCGACGTCGACCGCGAGAGCGCGCTGCACGCCTATAACCGCCATATGGTCAGCTACCTGCGCACCTACGAGCGGATGGGCCTTACCGCGATCCCGATGCGCGCAGCCTCGGGCCCGATCGGCGGCGACAACACGCACGAGTTCCTTGTGCTGGCCTCGACCGGCGAGAGCGAGGTCTTCTACGACGACCGCGTGACCGCGCTGAAACTCGGCGCGCGCGATATCGACTATGACAACTGGGATCAGGTGGCGAAGGTCTGTGAGGAGTTCACCACCCTCTACGCCCGCACCGACGAGACCCACGACGAGGCCGTTTTCAACGGCGTGCCGGAAGAGCACCGCAAGGTGGGCCGCGGCATCGAGGTCGGCCAGATCTTCTACTTCGGCACCAAATATTCCGAAGCCATGGGCGCGACGGTTGTCACCAAGGATGGCAGCAAGGTTCCGGTCGAGATGGGCTCGCACGGCATCGGTGTGAGCCGCCTTCTGGGCGCGATCATCGAAGCCAGCCACGACGACAAGGGCATCATCTGGCCCGAAGGCGTGACCCCGTTCCATGTGGGCATCGTCAACCTCAAGCAGGGCGACGCCGAGGTGGATGCCGCCTGCGACGCGCTCTACAAATCGGTCGCAGCACTTGGCCTCGAGGCGCTCTATGACGACCGCGACGAGCGGGCGGGCGGCAAGTTTGCGACGATGGACCTCATCGGCCTGCCGTGGCGCATCACCGTTGGCCCGCGCGGCCTCAAGAACGGTGTGGTCGAGCTCACCTCGCGCCGCACCGGAGAGAGCGTCGAGCTGCCGCCGGCTGAGGCTATCGAGCGGATCGCCAAGATCTACGCCGGGATCTGATTTCCCATTATCGGAACGTGAAGAGGCCGGACCTTTGGCGGGGTCCGGCCTCTTTCTTGTTGGTGGGGAGAGACCCTTACATTTCGACGACGAGATCGCCGGGTTTGTGGAAGGATTCGGCGATCGCATGCGCCTTGGCGAGATCGTCGAAGGCAAGCGTCTGGCTGACGACAGGTTTGTATGCGCCCTCATGGTAGAGCGCGACAAGCCTGGCCATCTGGTCTTTCGCTTCGGTCGATGTCCCCGCTATCAGCCTGAGGCCCGCGCGTTTGGGCCGCAAGAGAGCGCCCAGCATAGGCCAAAGCCCGGCGGTGATCATCAAAAGCCTGCCTCCCGGTGCCAGAAGCGGCTTCGCGCCCGCCCAGCCCAGCGTTCCGATAACATCCATCACCACATCATACTGGCCCTTGGGTGATCCATTCCGATAATCATGCGTCGCCTCTGCCCCAAGCTGGCGGGCCAAGGCATGATTGGCTTCTGAGCAGACAGCCGTCGCCTTTGCCCCCAGATGGCCAGCGATTTGCAGAGCGGCACTGCCGACCGCCCCCGTTGCGCCATTGACCAAGAGCCGCTCGCCCGTTGCCAGCCTTGCCTTGTTGATAAGAAAATCCATGGCCGTCAGCCCGCCAAAGAAGAAGGCGGCGCCCTCACTGATGCTCATGCCATCGGGAAGCGGAAAAATCGGGCCATCGCTTCGGATCGCCTCATAGTCGGCGTGCGCTCCGCCCTTGATCCCGGCGATGCCAAAGACCTTTTGGCCAAGGGCAAATCCAGTGGCCCCGGATCCGATCGCTGCAATCTCGCCGGCAAAGGACCAGCCCGGTGGGTTGCGGGGCCGGCTCCACCCGAGGGCAAGCCGCGAGAGAAACTGCATTCCGCGCGGCACATTGCCGGACCTTATCCGCACATCGCCCGCCGTGATGGGTGCGGCGAGAACCCGAACAAGAACCTCGCTCGGCTTCGGGCTTGGTGTGGGAACCTTGTCGATCACCAGGTTTTCGGGGCCGCCATAGGCCAAAATTCGGACCTGACGCATCTGTTGGGGCACTGACATGGAAATATCTCGCAATAAAATGAATGACGCCTGATATGGTTGCCATAGAAGGCCCCGTCAAAGGGTGTGGACCGGCATATTCGCGGCACACAGCGCAGGCCGATGGGCCCGGTCCAACCCCCGATCCGCCTTGACCTCGGCGCTTCGAAACCGCAAGGTCGAACGCAAAAAGATAGAGCAGTTCCAGTGGCTACAACCGCCCCCTTTGCCCGTTTCGAATGGATGATCGCCTGGCGCTATCTGCGCGCGCGGCGGTCGGAGGGCGGCGTTTCCGTGATGACATGGATCAGCCTGATCGGCGTGACGCTTGCGGTTTTCGCCCTTGTGGCGACGCTTGCCGTGCGGTCGGGCTTCCGGTCGGAGTTTGTCGATACGATCCTCGGTGCCAATGCCCATGTCACCGTCTATCGCAGCGCCACAGTGGGCGCGAATGGCCAGCTGGACCGCACGATCCCCGATTATGACGCGCTGGCCGCGACCCTTGCCGCCGTGCCCGGCGTAACCCATGCCGCGCCGCTCACGCGCGGGCAGGTGATGGCCAATTTCGGCAACGCCAATTCGGGCGTCGAGATTTTCGGCATCCGTGGCGCGGATCTCGCCTCGCTGCGCCGCATCGTTGATCCGACGACCGGCATGGGCGACCTCAATCGCTTTGACGAAGGCATCGCCATCGGCTCGGGCGTGGCGCAGCAATTGGGCGTGGGCCTTGGCGACAAGATCAAGATCATCTCGCCCAATGGCGTGAAAACCGCTTTCGGCACCTCGCCACGTGTGAATGCCTATGAGGTTGTCTATATCTTCTCGGCGGGCCGCTGGGATATCGACCGGACGCGGGTCTACCTTCCGCTTGCGCAGGCGCAGCGGTTTTTCGACAAGGACGATGTGGCCGATGAGATCGAGGTCATGGTCGAAGACCCCGAAAACGTCGAGGCGATGATCCCGGCGCTCATTCAGACGGCGGGCGAGAACACCCTGATCTGGACATGGCGCGATAGCGCGGGGGCCTTCCTGCGGGCGCTGACGGTCGAGGACAACGTGATGTTCATCCTCCTGTCGATCCTCGTGCTCATCGCCTCGCTCAACATCATCTCGGGCCTCGTCATGCTGGTGAAGAACAAGGGCCGCGATATCGGTATTCTGCGGACCATGGGGCTGACCGAAGGCTCGGTGATGCGGGTGTTCTTCATCTGCGGCGCGTCGATCGGCACTTTGGGGACGATCATGGGCGTGGGCCTCGGGGCGCTTTTCGCGATCTATGTCGATCCGATCTTTTCGGCGATCAACTATGTCTCGGGTGGCGGCGTCTGGGATCCCTCGATCCGCGGCATCTATTACCTGCCGGCCGAGTTGAAGCTGGCCGATGTCATGTCGGCAGTCTCGCTCTCGCTCTTCCTCAGTTGGGTCGTGACGATCTTCCCCGCCCGCCGTGCGGCGCGGATGAATCCGGTGGAGGCGCTGCGCTATGAGTGAGCCGGTGCTGGAACTTCGCGGGATCGAGAAGGGCTACAAGCTCGGCAAGCCCGGCGAGGTGCGGGTCTTGCGGGGGGCCGATCTGACCATCAGGCGCGGCGAGGTCGTGGCGCTGGTGGCGCCTTCGGGGGCGGGCAAATCGACGCTTCTGCATATCGCCGGGCTTCTCGACACACCAAATGGCGGCGAGGTGCGGATTGGCGGCGAGGAAATGTCGCGTTTGTCCGACAGGCGGCGGACGGCGGTGCGCCGTTCCGAGGTGGGCTTCATCTATCAATTTCATCACCTCCTGCCCGAGTTCTCGGCCGCCGAAAACGTGATCCTGCCGCAACTCGCCAACGGCACGGGGCAGGCCGCCGCCGCAGCCCGCGCTGCGGATCTTCTGTCCCGCGTCGGCATAGCCGACCGCGTCGATCATCGCCCGGCGGCCCTGTCGGGCGGCGAGCAGCAGCGGGTGGCCTTCTGTCGGGCTTTGGCCAACCAGCCAAAGCTCCTGTTGGCCGATGAACCCACGGGCAACCTTGATCCCGAAACCTCGGAGCGGGTTTTCGCGACGCTGATGGATGTTGTGCGGGAAACCGGCCTCTCGGCGCTGATCGCCACCCACAACCTCGAATTGGCGGCGCGGATGGATCGGGTGGTGCGTCTCGATGCGGGGCGGATTACTGTGGCGGGCTAGGCAGGTTCACGTTGGAATTGCATCGGGAAACGCCGGAAGATGAACGAAGGTAGGGAGAGCGGAATGACACAGCGATTGGGATTGATCGGACTGGGGCTTCTGGCTCTTGCGGGCTGTGCCACCGATGTGGTCGACGGCAAGCAGGCCTATCTCGAGGATTGCTCCGCCTGCCACGGGACCAATGGCAAGGGTGATGGGCCGATGGCCCGTGATCTCGCCAAGGCACCGGCGGACCTGACGACACTGGCTGCCCGCTATGACGGCACCTATCCCCGCGACTATGTGATGAGCACGATTGACGGGCTGCACCGGCAGGAAGGATTTTCCTACGAGATGCCCGAATTCGGTGCGGGCAATAGGGGCGGGATTGTGGCGGCTCAAGTGCTGATTTAGAAACAATAAATGTGGCAGAGCCCCCGTTCCGGGACAGTGCTACACATCCAGCTCCTCAACAAATCGCGCGTTTTCCTGGATATACTGGAACCGCAGCTCGGGCTTCTTGCCCATCAGCCGCTCTACGAGATCGCCGGTCTCGCCCGGTTCGTCCTCGTCGATGGTCACGCGGATGAGCTTGCGGCTGGCGGGGTCCATCGTCGTGTCTTTCAGATCTTTGGCGTCCATCTCGCCAAGGCCCTTGAACCGCTGCACGTCGATTTTGCCCTTTCCGCCCAACCCCTTGGCCATCATCGCCTCTTTCTCGGCGTCGTCAGCCACATAGACGCGCCGCGCGCCTTGGGTGAGGCGGTAGAGCGGCGGGCAGGCGAGGTAGAGGTGGCCGTGGTCGATCAGGGGGCGCATCTGGGTGAAGAAGAAGGTCATCAGAAGCGAGGCGATGTGGGCGCCGTCCACGTCGGCGTCGGTCATGATGATGACCTTGTCATAGCGCAGATCGTCGACGTTGAACTTGGTGCCGAGGCCGACCCCTAGGGCTTGGGTCAGGTCGCTGATCTCCTGATTGGTCCCAAGCTTTGACGAGGCCGCACCAAGGACGTTGAGGATCTTGCCGCGCAAGGGCAGAAGGGCCTGCGTGCGCCGGTCACGCGCCATCTTGGCGCTGCCGCCCGCGCTGTCGCCTTCGACGATAAAAAGCTCGGTCCCCTCGCGGGCCGTGGCCGAGCAATCGACGAGCTTGCCGGGGAGCCGCAGCCGTTTGGTGGCCGACTTGCGAGCGGTTTCCTTTTCCTGCTTGCGGCGCAGGCGCTCTTCGGCGCGCAGCACGAGGAAATCGAGGATGGCGCCTGCGGATTTCGTATCGGCCGCCAGCCAGTTGTCGAAATGGTCGCGCACCGCGCCTTCGACAAGGCGGTGGGCGTCCGTGGTGGCAAGGCGGTCTTTGGTTTGGCCCACGAATTCGGGCTCGCGGATGAAGCAGGAGACGAGCGCGCAGCCGCCGGCGATCAGGTCTTCACGGGTGATCTGCGCGGCCTTGCGGTTGTTGATGAGCTCGCCATAGGCGCGGATGCCCTTGAGGATCGCGGCCCAGAAGCCCGCCTCATGGGTGCCGCCCTCGGGGGTCGGCACGGTGTTACAGTAAGACTGAATGAAGCCATCGCGCGACGGCGTCCAGTTGATCGCCCATTCGACCTTGCCGGGGGTTCCGAACTTCTCCTCAAACTCAACCGTGCCGGCAAAAGGCCGTTCGGCATAGGTCGAGGCATTGCCAAGGGTTTCGCGCAGATAGTCGGCCAAGCCGCCGGGGAAGTGGAAGGCGGCCTCGGTCGGTGTCTCGCCGTCGTCGATCTCGGATTTCCAGCGGATCTCGACGCCGGAGAAGAGATAGGCCTTGGAGCGGATCGACTTGAAAAGCCGCGCGGGTTTGAACCGGTGGTGGCCAAAGACCTGTTCGTCGGCGTGGAAGGTCGTCGTGGTGCCGCGGCGGTTGGGTGTCTGGCCCAGCTTTTGCAGGGGGCCGGTAGGGATGCCGCGGGAGAACTCCTGCGCCACCAGCTCGCGGTTGCGCGCCACCTCGACGCGCATATGGTCGGAAAGCGCGTTCACCACCGAAGCGCCCACGCCATGCAGGCCGCCCGATGTCTGATAGGCTTTGCCCGAGAACTTGCCGCCGGCGTGCAGCGTGCAGAGGATCACCTCGAGCGCCGATTTGCCGGGAAATTTCGGGTGCGGATCGAAGGGTATCCCGCGGCCGTTGTCGCGGATGGTGATCGCATAATCGGCGTGCAGCTCGACCTCGATGCGGTTCGCGTGCCCTGCCACCGCCTCGTCCATCGAGTTGTCGAGGATTTCCGCCACGAGGTGATGCAGCGCCCGCTCGTCGGTGCCGCCGATATACATCCCCGGCCGTTTGCGGACAGGCTCCAGCCCCTCGAGAACCTCGATGGAAGATGCGTTGTAATCATCGGCTCCCGCCGAGGAGAGAAGGTCGTCTGGCATACCGCTCGTTCTTCTTTTGCTCTGGCGGATATTGTGGCCGAAGAGCGGGGCAGGGGCAATCGGTTGATTGCCTAAGGCGCGGGGGGAATGGTCTCGAATTTCAGGCCCGTCGCGGTGTTTCCTAAAAAACCGGGCCAGTGATCGCCGCCAGCGTCAAGGAAATTAGCGGCTTGCGCGTTACCCTTCAGGTGCCGGTCGAGGAAAGCCACACAGAAATGTGCGGCGATGTTGTTCATCCGCATCGTATCCCAGACATCGTCGGCATAATGCAGGAAGGGCGGCCAGCCGAGCTTTTCGGAATGGGCATAGGATTCGGTGGGGGCGGGCATAGGCGCACCGGCGTTGTGGCCGGCCGCCTCGAAGGTCAGGAGGTGGCGGGCAACGCCCGTTGCCCCCTGCCAGATGCCACGCATCGCGTTGTAGCCGGAGGTATCGTCGGCGGTCCCCGCGATGAGCAGGAGCGGCGCACGCAGTCCCGCAAGCCCCGCCTCATCCCAAAGCCCGGCCTTGCCGCCCCAAGGGCAGAAGGCGGCGATGGCTTTCAGGCGCGGATCGGTGAGGGCCTCGTGCTCGGCGGTTCCGGCGCGGAGCGGGCGGAGAAGGTCGTCAGCGGGCGAGGCTTCGTGCGTCATTGCCGCCTCGGACAGCCCGGCGCCACCGAAGACGAGCGCCCCATAGCCGCCCATCGAATAGCCGATCACCGCGGTTTGGGCCGTGTCGATCACTCCTTTCAGGGGCGCATCCGGCGCGGCGAGGCAATCGAGCACGAAGCGCTGGTCTCGGGGCCGGTGATAGAAGGTCGCGCCAACCGGCTCTTGGTTGTCGTAGGTGCTGCCTTCATGGTCGATGGCGGCGACGACATAGCCGTGGCTTGCCAGCGTCAGGGCGTGGGGCGACATGAGCCAGCGGTTGCCGGGCCAGCCGTGCGAGAGGATCACGAGGGGGAAGGGGCCCTTGGCGGGCGCAAGGCCCTCGCGGGCGGGGCCATGAAGCGTGGCGCGGGTGATCCCGTCGCGGATCAGCGCCTCATAGCTGCCGCCCTGCGGGCTGCCATGGGCGGCGGGATACCAGAGGGTCACCGTCAGGCGCCGCTCGGTGTGGCGGGTGGTGATTTTTGGATCGGAAAGGTCGGGCTGATCGGGCCGCGTGAAAACCACCGTCTCGATCCCGACAGGATACGGGCCGGGGCGGGCGAGAACGGGGGCGTCGGGGCGGATCTGGTCGATGCGGTTCATGACGCCACCTCGCCTTGCGAGACGCGCACTGTCAACGCCTCATCGGAGCTTTGAAAACCATCAAATGCATAACTAGAAGTTGAAATTTCCCCGCTCTTCTGTTGAGCATTCAAGGATAGAGAGCCCCGGTTCCTGGCCGGACATTCACTGGGTATTATTTTGTCAGATTGGGTTTTCGAGGCTGCGGGCCTCTTTGGCGTGTTCACCTACCTCGGCAGCTACGCGCTCCTGCAATTGGGCTTTGTGCGGGGATCTGGCTACGCCTACGCGACGATGAACATACTCGCCGCTGTTCTGGTGCTGATCAGCCTTGCGGAAAGCTTCAATCTTTCCTCTGCCTTGATCCAAGTGAGCTGGATCTTGCTCTCGGCAATCGGGATGATCCGTTTCTATTACCTGCATCATACAATCCGGTTTTCCGCGGAAGAAAAGCCACTGGTCGCCTCGAAACTGCCGCACGCAACCCGAATTGCCGCACGCCGGTTTCTCGATGCCGGCCATTGGCATGACGGCTCGGCGGGCGAAGTTCTGATGAGAGAGGGCGAGGTTTATGCCAAGCTGATCTATCTCGGAGAGGGGCGGGCCGATGTCTTGTTGGGCCAGCAAATCGTCGGCGAATGCCTGCCCGACGCCTTCTTGGGGGAGCTGACCGTTTTGACCGGCGGCGCAGCGACCGCGACAGTGGTGCTGGCAAGCCCCTCCCGATATTTCGAGATAGGGGCCAGCGCTTTGGAGCGTCTGATGGGCAGCGACGATGGGTTCAGGATCATTATGGAAGGGGCGCTGGCGGGGGACGCCGGACGCAAGCTCATTGCGGCGAATCTCCGCATCGCGGCAAAGTAGACGGCATTCCCCCTTGACGCGGCCCCGCAAGACGACCGCAGAATTGATCTGACGGCTCTGAGGGGGCGAGCGCGAATGGCTATTGCGATACTTGACGACTATTCCGGCGCGGCCCTGCGGCTGGCCGACTGGTCGGGGCTTGGCGAGATCACGGTTTTCTCCGACACGATCACCGATCAAGCGACCTGTGTTGCGCGCCTCATGCCCTTCGAGGTGATCTGCCTGATGCGCGAGCGCACGCCGATGCCGGCGGCGCTGATCGAGGCCCTGCCGAACCTCAGGCTCATCGTCACCAGCGGGCCCAAGAACGCAGCCATCGACCTAGCCGCCGCCAAGGCGCGGGGGATTACCGTCTGCGGCACCGAGAGCCGCAAGACGACGACCTCGGAGCTGTCGGTCCTGATGATGCTGGCGCTGAACCGGCGGCTTTTGCCGGAGGTGGCCTCGCTCAATGCGGGCGGCTGGCAGGCGGGGCTGGGGCGCGATGTGGCGGGGCTGACGCTAGGGCTTGTGGGCCTCGGAAATATCGGCGCGCAGATGGCTGTGATGGGCAAAGCGCTGGGCATGGAGATCGCGGCGTGGTCGCAGAACCTCAGCGACGAGCGCTGCGCCAGCCTTGGCGTGCCGAAGATGGCATCGCTTGGTGAGTTGCTGGCGGTCTCGGACGTGGCGAGCGTTCACCTTGTCCTGTCAGAGCGGACAAAGGGCCTGATTGACCGCGCCGCGCTTGCCTCGGCCAAAACTGGCTTGGTCCTCATCAACACCTCGCGGGGGCCGATCATCGACAGTGCAGCCGTGCTCGACTGGCTGCGCCGCGACCTGACCGCGAAGGCGGGGCTAGATGTGTTCGACAGCGAACCCCTGCCGCAGGATGACCCTTTGAGGGCGGATGACCTGATCTCTGAGGGGCGGCTCCTTTTGACGCCGCACCTCGGCTATTCGGTCGAGGCGACCTTCCGCCTGTTCTATACCCAGACCGCCGATGCGATCCGGGCTTGGCAGGCAGGTGCGCCGATCCGGGTGATCGCCTAGGCCGGCTCGGCCTCGCGGCGCTTCATCATCTCTTTGAACGCCGCGCGGCCTTGGCAGGCGGAAAGCCACGCCTCGATGGCCGGAAAGCGCGGCAGGACCGAGGCGTGCGGCTGCACATAGCGCATGATCTCGGCCATGTTGATATCGGCCACGGTGAAACGGCCGCCGACCATATGGCCGCCGTGCGTCTCAAGATGGGTGTCGAGCGCCTTCAGCGGCCGCTCCAGCGCTTCGGTATGGGCGGCCAATTCGGCATGGCCCTCGGGCGTGTTGGCGCGTTTCTCGGCATAGCAGTAGAGGATCGGCAGGGTGTGCGGCTCGATCGCGGTCATCCCGTAGAGCGCCCATTGCATCATCTGCGCGTCTTCGCCCGCGTCTTTCGGGGCGAGCGGGCCGCCCCATTTCTTGGCGAGGTAGAGGTTGATGGCGAGCGACTCGGAAAGGACGAGGTCTCCGTCTTTCATCACGGGGATCGCGCCGGCCGGAGAGATCGCCAGAAACTCGGGCGAGAGGGTGTTGAGGGGTGCGTCCGCCGCCTTGGGGTCGGCCACGCGATAGGCCTGAAGCACGGGCTTGAGCTCCAGATCCTCTCCGGCCTCGAGGGCCAGCCAGAAGTTGCGGGTCGCGCGGCTGCGGTAGGCGCCGTAGAGAGTGGGCATGGGGGACTCCTCTGAGTGGTTCGGCGCGACGCTAGCGCGACAAGGTGACAGGGGGAAGAGGTCTGTTACCGCTCGCGGTCGTGGCTTAAAAGAACGCAACCTAAAGGAGACTCCCATGCGTATTTTCTTCACAGGCGGCAGCGGCAAGGCCGGACGCCACGTCATCGCCCACCTCGTCGAACGCGGCTATACCGTGACCAACGCCGATCTTGCGCCCCTCAATATGCCCGGTGTGGCCGACCTGCGGATCGACCTGACTGACGCGGGCCATGTGTTCAACGCGCTCTATGCCTTCGCCCGCGGCGAAGAGCAGGAGGCCGGAACCGGCACCCCGCGCTATGACGCCATCGTGCATTTCGCGGCCGTGCCGAGCCTGATGCTGCGCCCCGACAACGAGACCTATCAGGTCAATGTTGCCAGCACTTACAATATCTTGGACGCCGCAGCTAAACTTGGGATCAAGAAGGTGATCTTCGCCTCCTCCGAGACGACCTATGGCATCTGCTTCTACGACGGCGAGAAGAAACCGGCCTATATCCCGATCGATGAAAAGCATCCGACAATCCCGCAAGACAGCTATGCCATGTCGAAGGTCGTCAACGAGGTCACGGCACGCAGCTTTCAGGAGCGGACGGGTTTCGATATCTACGGCCTGCGCATTAACAACGTCATTGAACCACATGAATATGCGGAGAAATTCCCGCCATTCATGAAGGATGCGGAGCTGCGCCGCCGCAACATCTTTGCCTATATCGACGCCCGTGATCTGGGTCATATGGTCGACCGTTGCCTGCAGACGGATGGCCTCGGTTATGAGGTTTTCAACGTCTCGAACGACGATATGAGCGTGTCGCTGACCTCTGACGAGGTGATCGCACGGTTCTATCAAGGCGTCGCGAAGCGCCGCGACATGGGCCGCGACGAGACCTTTTTCGCCAATGACAAGGCCAAGCGGATGCTCGGCTTTGCGCCCAAGCACAGCTGGCGCGAGGTTTTGAACGACGACGGCTTGCCCAAATAGGCGGGGATTTTCGGCCACAGGCGGCTGCGACCGCCTGCCGCACCTGCGATAGCTCTGGACCTTCCCGCCGTGCAGTCCTAGGGACGCCGGATGACGCATGAACAGTTGTCCTATGGCGCCCATGCGCGCGGGCTTTTCCGGCTGGGTATCCCCCTGATCGGCAGCTTCGTTGCGGGCTTTGCCATCCACATGACCGACACGATCATGCTGGGCTGGTATAGCGTGACGAGCCTTGCGGCCTCGACCATCGCCGGATCGCTCTGGTTAATCGTCTTTATCCTCGGTGCGGGGTTCGGGCAGGCGGTCATGCCGCTTGTGGCCGAGGCAGGGGCGTCGGGCGACGACGTGCGCGTGCGCCGTGTCACGCGCATGGCGATGTGGCTGAGCCTGATCTATTTCGCCATCGTCATTCCGGTTTTCTGGTCGTCGGAGACGGTTCTGCTTTGGGCTGGGCAGACACCCGAGGTGGCCGCCCTTGGCCAGCAATATCTGCGGATCGCCGGTTTTGGCATGGCGCCGGGACTTTTGATCGCTGTCTTCCGTTCCTATCTGAGCGGCCAGCATCTCACCGGCGTCCAGCTTTGGGTGACGCTGCTCGGCGTCGTTCTCAACGCCTTCGTCAACTACGCGCTGATCTTCGGCAATTGGGGCGCGCCCGAGCTTGGGATCCAGGGCGCGGCGATTGCCTCGGTTTCGGTGCAGCTGTTCACCATGCTGTTCCTTGCGGGCTATGCCCAGATCAAGCTGCCGCATTTTCACCTGTTCCAGCGCATCTGGCGCAGCGACTGGCCGATCTTCTGGCATGTTTTCCGGCTGGGCGTGCCGATTGGTCTGACATCGCTCGCGGAAAGCGGGCTTTTCGTGGCCTCTTCCGCGATGATGGGCTGGATCGGCGAGATCGAGCTTGCCGCCCACGGCATCGCGCTTCAGCTCGTGTCGTTGATGTTCATGTTCCACATCGGCATGAGCCAGGCCGCGACGATCCGCGCGGGCGCGGCATTCGGCAAGCGTAATATCAACGATCTGCGGCGCGGCGCGCGGATGGCCTATGTAATCTCGGCGAGCTTCGGCCTCTTGTGCGTCGTCCTGTTCCTTGCCTTCCCGAGCCCGCTCATCTCGCTTTTCATAGACCCGACCGAGCCCGCGCGGGACGAACTCATCACGATTGGCACCACGCTCCTTATTGTAGCGGCGCTCTTCCAGATGGCCGACCTGACACAGATCGTCTCGCTCTCGCTCTTGCGCGGAATACAGGACATGACTGTGCCCATGTGGATCGCCGCCTTCAGCTATTGGGTGCTGGCAATCCCGTTCAGCTATCTGATGGCCTTCACCTTCGGTTTCGGTGCTGAGGGCCTTTGGCTCGGCCTGACCCTCGGCCTTGCTGTCGCGGCGCTCTTGCTGACCTGGCGCTTCTGGTCCGAGGCGCGCCGGCTGGCCTAGAGCGGCAGGTTGCGGCTGTCG
>JALRLK010000056.1 GCA_023254495.1 Marivivens sp.
ACCCTCGACAACGGCAAGCCGATCCGCGAGAGCCGCGACATCGACATCCCCCTCGCCCAGCGCCACTTCTACTACCACGCGGGCATGGCCCAGCTGATGGATGCCGAACTTCCGGGCCGCGAGGCCCTCGGCGTTTGCGGCCAGATCATCCCGTGGAATTTCCCGCTGCTGATGCTGGCGTGGAAGGTCGCTCCGGCGCTCGCCATGGGCAATACGGTCGTCCTCAAACCGGCGGAATATACCTCGCTGACCGCCCTCCTTTTCGCCGATATCTGCCGTCAGGCGGGCCTGCCCAAAGGCGTCGTCAACATCGTCACCGGCGATGGCGCAGTGGGCGAGATGATTACCGCCCATAAAGATATCGACAAGATCGCCTTCACCGGCTCGACCGGCGTCGGCCGCCGCATCCGCGAGGCGATCGCCGGTTCCGGCAAGGGCCTCACGCTCGAACTGGGCGGCAAATCGCCCTACATCGTTTTCGACGACGCCGACCTTGATAGCGCGGTCGAAGGCCTTGTCGATGCGATCTGGTTCAATCAGGGCCAAGTCTGCTGCGCCGGCTCCCGCCTTCTCGTCCAAGAAGGAGTGGCCGACCGTTTCTTGGCCAAGCTCAAAGCCCGCATGGCGACCCTGCGCGTGGGCTCGCCCCTCGACAAATGCATCGACGTGGGCGCCATCGTCGATCCGGTCCAGCTCGAAACCATCACCCGCATGGTCGATGGCTGCAACGAGGGCGAGATCTACCGCGCGCCCGGCGCCCTGCCCGAGGGCGGCTGCTTCTACCCGCCCACGCTCATCACAGGCCTCTCCCCCGCCGCAACCCTGATGCAAGAAGAGATATTCGGCCCTGTCCTCGTCTCGACCACCTTCCGCACACCTTCGGAAGCCGTCGAAATCGCCAACAACACCCGCTACGGCCTCGCGGCGACCGTCTGGACCGAGAACATCAACCTCGCCCTCGACATCGCGCCCAAGCTCGTCGCCGGTGTCGTTTGGGTCAACGCGACCAACCTCTTCGACGCCGCCGCCGGCTTCGGCGGCGTGCGCGAAAGCGGCTTTGGCCGCGAGGGCGGCTGGGAAGGGCTTTCCGCCTACACCCGTCCGAAAACCAAAGCCAAAGCCTTGAAGCCGGTCACCGCCTTCACCGGCGAAGGCAGCCCCGTCGATCCTCTCGACCGCACCGCCAAACTCTATATCGGCGGCAAGCAGGCCCGCCCAGATGGCGGCTATTCCCGCCCCGTCTACGGCCCCCAGGGCGCCCTCTTGGGTCACGCGAGCCTCGCCAACCGCAAAGATATCCGCAACGCCGTCGAAGCCGCCAATGCCGCCAAGGGCTGGGCCAAGACCACCGGCCACCTACGGGCGCAAATCCTTTACTACATCGCCGAAAACCTCTCGGCCCGCGCCGGCGAATTCGCCCACCGGATCGACGAGATGGTCGGCGGCAAGAGCGGCACCAAAGAGGTCGACGCCTCCATTCGCCGCCTCTTCACCTATGCCGCCTGGGCAGACAAATTCGACGGCCAGACCCATAACGTGCCGATCCGCGGCGTGGCGCTTGCCATGAAAGAAGCGGTCGGCAGCATCGGCATCCTCTGCCCCGACGAAGCGCCCCTTCTTGGCCTAATCTCCACCGTCGCCCCCGCCATCGCTATGGGCAATCGCACTGTCGCGGTCGCCTCGGAAGCCTTCCCGCTTCCGGCAACGGATTTCACTCAGATCCTCGAAACCTCTGACGTTCCCGCCGGCGTGGTCAACATCCTCACCGGCTTCCACGCCGAGCTTGCCCCCACCCTCGCCAGCCACCTCGATATCGACGCAGTCTGGTCATTCTCCTCGACCGACCTCGCCGGCGCAATCGAGAAGAAGTCGGCGGGCAACCTCAAGCGCACCTGGGTCAACAACGCGCGCGCGCGCGACTGGTATACCGAGGACGCCAAAGCCTTCCTCGATGCCTCCACCAAGGTGAAAAACATCTGGGTGCCCTACGGCGAATAGGCTTCTTTTGGTTTGAAATACTCCGGGGATGAGGCCCTTGAAGGGCCGAGGGGGCAGCGCCCCCTACTTGCCCCCGAGCCGCGCAAACCAACGCTTGAGGCGCGAGCGCTTCTCGGCCGCTCCCGCTTCGATCTCGTCCCAGCGATCCCCCGCCTTCTCAAGCGCGGGATCCATCATCCGCTCGCGAAACTGCAGCCAAGCCGCCCGCACGAACAAAGCCGCAAGGCCGAGTAAGACGAAGAAGAAGATGTTGAACCACGGAATGATCCGAACATCCGGCCCCTCCACCTGCCGGATCCCGACCGCGTTGGGATAGATCGACAGGAACCGGTTGCGCCAGCCATAGTGGGTGATCACAACCCAGTTCTCCTGCCCCGGAGGCGAGATATTCGCCGCCGCCTCGGCCTGCAGATCCGAGCTGTCAAACTTGAAATAGGGCGGCCAGATCCAGCCCGAATCCTCGTTGCGATAGACCATGACCCCTTCGACGTCCCGCGGCACGAATCCAAAGAACCACGTCTTCTTCTTCTGGGTATTGATCAACCGCAGATCGCGGGTCGTCAGTTCGGCATTACCGCTGTCGGCTTGGGCGTAGAAATATTTGTTGATCGCAGAGAAATCCGTCCGGATCACCTCGGTCGACGTGATCTTGGCGATGTCGTGCTGCGGCAGGACATAGTGCAGGAACGAGCCGACAAGGAGCACAACCAACAGCCGGAAGGTGATCTTCACATATCTCATTTCTGCCCTCAAACCTTCACATCAATTCGCATTCGTCAAATACAGGATCACCGGAACCGCAACGGTCGGCAGGATATAAACGAGAAGGGTCAGGCGTCGGCCAAAGCCCTTCTCATACTCTGCCATCCCCTCCTCGACATAGGCGGACCTGTCCCCCAAATCCTCTTCCTCTGCGGTCTCGCGGTCCCAGCGCTTTTCAAGGCTCTCGCGATGCACCGAGCGAAAATAGAGCGAAAGGCTGAAATAAACGACCGTCAGCGCCCCATATCCAAAGATAATCAGCTTTAGAAAAGCCATCTCCGCCTCCCGTCCGGATGGACTCTTCAAGATTTAGGCACGTTCAGTCAGAATACAAAGACCCATACCCAAAATCCGGACCCGATAATGCCCGAAACCTTCCTCCGCCTTACAGCTGAAGCCGCCCCTGCCGAAACCGGCGCACCCGCACCCGACCGGCTCCTTTCCGGAAATCCGGAATTCACCACATGGAACGTCGAAGATCGCGACGGCCTCTATTGCGGCATCTGGCGCTCGACCCCGGGCAAATGGCGGATCGTCTATGACGAATGGGAATATTGCCACATCCTCGAGGGGCATTCGATCCTGACCGAAGACGGCGGCGAGCCTCGCCATATCAGGGCCGGCGACAGCTTCATCCTCCGTCCCGGCTTCACAGGCACTTGGGAAGTGGTCGAGACCACCACCAAAGACTATGTGATCCGCCTCTAGCCTTCTGCACTCTCGCCCAGATCCGGCCCCGGATCTGCGGCAACCGCCTCGTTGATCGCATCGGGATTTGAGAGATGAACCTCAACCACCACGCCGTCGAAGGCCGCCAGCGCATCGTGGAGCGCCCACGACGAGTGGGTGAACGCACCAGGGTT
>JALRLK010000045.1 GCA_023254495.1 Marivivens sp.
GCTGTCGATCTCGAGAACCATGACGTCGACTTCCTGGCTCGTCGAGACGATCTTGCCGGGGTGGACGTTCTTCTTGGTCCAGGACATTTCGGAGACGTGCACTAGGCCTTCAACACCGGCTTCCAGCTCCACGAAGGCGCCGTAATCGGTGATGTTGGTCACGCGGCCCTGATGGACCGAGCCCAGCGGGAAGCGGGCTTCGACAATATCCCACGGATCGGCCTGAAGCTGCTTCATGCCAAGGCTGATGCGGTGGGTGTCTTTGTTGATCTTGATGACCTGGACCTTGATGGTCTCGCCGATCGTCAGGATCTCCGACGGGTGGTTGACGCGACGCCAGGCCATGTCGGTGACGTGCAGAAGGCCGTCAACACCGCCGAGGTCAACGAAGGCACCGTATTCGGTGATGTTCTTGACCACACCGTCAACGGCCTGACCTTCGGTTAGGTTGCCGATGACTTCGGCGCGCTGCTCGGCGCGGCTCTCTTCGAGGATCGCACGGCGCGAGACAACGATGTTGCCGCGGCGACGGTCCATCTTGAGGATCTGGAACGGCTGCTTGAGGCCCATGAGCGGACCGGCATCGCGCACGGGGCGCACGTCAACCTGCGAGCCCGGAAGGAACGCAACAGCGCCGCCGAGATCAACAGTGAAGCCGCCTTTGACGCGACCGAAGATGGCGCCATCGACGCGCTCTTCGTCAGCATAGGCTTTCTCGAGACGATCCCAGGCTTCTTCGCGGCGAGCCATCTCGCGCGAAATGACGGCTTCGCCGCGGGCGTTTTCAGCTGCACGCAGGAAAACCTCGACCTCGTCGCCAACGGCGAGGGTCGGCGCTTCGCCAGGGTTCGCGAATTCTTTCAGGTCGACACGGCCTTCCATCTTGTAGCCCACGTCGATGATTGCCTGGCCTGCCTCGATGGCGATGACCTTGCCCTTGATGACGCTGCCTTCAGAGGGGGTGTCGATTTCGAAGCTTTCATTCAGGAGGGCTTCGAATTCCTCCATAGCGTTCTTAGCGCACATAAGTATCAGTCCTTTTTGTTGCTATCCGGGCCACGCGGTTGTCTCCGCGGGTCTTTCAGTGAGTTGCATCGCCCTACAGACCGAAAACAAAGATGGCCGGTGGTTCCCGACCCTGCTCGCTCTTTACTTCCGGCTTATCCCGCCTTGCGACAGGGGGCGTATAGGGGAAGCCTCCCCAAAGGGCAAGGGCTTTAGCGCCTTGCTGCTATGGCTTTCGTCGCCGCCGCCACCGCCTCGTCGATGGTCATTTCGCTGGTGTCGAGGATAAGCGCGCCCTCGGCCGGTTTCATCGGCGCGGTGGCACGCTCGCTGTCGCGGGCATCGCGGGCCAGAACATCGGCCAAGACCTCATCAAGGCTCATCGTGCTCCCTGCCGCCTGAAGCTCCAAGAACCGGCGCTTGGCGCGAACTTCGGGGCTTGCGGTCACGAAGATCTTCACCTCGGCATCAGGGCAGATCACCGTGCCGATATCGCGCCCGTCAAGCACGGCCCCGCCGTCACGCCGCGCAAAGGCGCGCTGGAAATCGACGAGCGCCGCCCGCACCTCGGGGATCACCGCCACTTTTGAGGCCGCCTGCGCGACCTCGGCTGATCTGAGGTTGCCCGCTTGCAAATCCTCGGCCCGAAGCGCCTCAGCGGCCTCGATCGCGTCGGCCCCTTCAAGAACCTTCGCCCCAACGGCCCGATAAAGAAGCCCCGTATCAAGATGCGCGAAGCCGAAATGCGCGGCCACAGTACGGCTGATCGTGCCTTTGCCCGCCGCCGCCGGACCGTCGATCGCTACGGCAAAGCTCATGGTAGCCGCCTCGTGCGGACAAACTCACGAACCAGAACGACACACGCCAGCGCCACAAGCGCCCATTTGATCTGTGAGACGAGGCTCAGGGTCTCAGGCGCTTCCGCCCCCAGAAAATAGAAGCGGTAAAGTGCGATATTTTCGATGTAGTCGGCCACCATGTAGCCGATAGCAGGCAACCGCGCCGCGCCTGTCACCGGCATCACCAACACGATCGTCAGAACCAGCGGAAAGACCATGTCGATCGCGACCGAGGCCTTCAGCCGCCCAAGTTCGCCGCTGAGGCCGGCCAGAAATTGAGCCGGATATTCGGGCGAATAGCCGAAAATCTTCTTATCCGGAACACCGGATGGCGCAACCGCGACCAAAACCACAAAGAGCACCAAGGCCAGAAGGGCCAGCCAGCGCCAGCGCGTCATAGCCGCCCCCCGTTCTGAACCCACATCTCAAAGAGCCGCAAAAGCCCGAAGCCCACGATCACGGCGGCGACGATCTTGCCGCGCCATTTGCGTTTGGGCTCTTCGGGCGCTGCCATCTAGCGATTTCCCCTTGTGATCGCCGATCCGAGCGAGGCCATCAGGCTCTCGAAGATCGGGAAAGAGGTGGCGATCGGGCTCGCATCATCGACAGTCATCGGCTTTTCCGTCGCCATGCCCATCACCAGAAACGACATGGCAATTCGGTGGTCAAGGCGGCTCTCAACCATCACGCCCCCCGGCACATTGCCAAAGCCCCGCCCCTCGACGACCCACCAATCCTCGCCCTCGTCCACCGTCACGCCAGCCGCGCGCAGCCCCTTAGCCATGGCATCAATCCGGTCGGATTCCTTGACCCGCAGCTCCTTGACGCCCCGCATCTCGGTCTTGCCCTCGGCGAAGGAAGCGACGACCGACAAGACGGGATATTCGTCGATCATGCTCGCCGCCCGCTCGGGCGGCACCGCGATCCCCTTCAGATCGGGCGAGTAACGCGCCCGCAGATCGGCCACCGGCTCGCCGCCTTCTTCGCGCAGGTTCTCATAACTCAGGTCCGCCCCCATCTCGCGCAGCGTGGTGAACAGGCCCGCGCGCGTGGGGTTGAGGCCGATATTCGGCACCAGAACGTCCGACCCTTCGGTGATGATCGCCGCACAAACCGGGAAAGCCGCCGACGAAGGATCGCGCGGCACGACGATATCCTGCGGCTTGAGCTCGGGCTGGCCGGTGAGGGTGATCACCCGCCCCTCCGCCGCCTCCTCAACCGTGATCTCCGCGCCAAAGCCCGCGAGCATCCGCTCGGTATGATCGCGCGTTGCTTCTTTCTCGATCACCAGCGTCTTGCCCGGCGCATTCAGCCCCGCAAGCAACACCGCCGATTTCACCTGCGCCGACGGAACAGGCACCGTGTAGGTTACCGGCACCGGATCCTTGGCGCCCACAATGGTCATCGGCAGGCGCCCGCCCGTCCGGCCATAGGCCCGCGCCCCGAAAAGCGCCAAGGGATCAGTCACCCGCCCCATGGGGCGCGAACAGAGCGAGGCATCGCCCGTAAAGGTCGCAGTAATGGGCGAGGTCGCCATCGTCCCCATGATCAGGCGCACGCCCGTGCCGGAATTGCCGCAATCAATAACCTGCGAAGGCTCGGCAAACCCGCCAACTCCCACGCCATGCACGCGCCACTCGCCGCCGCCCAGATCCTCGACCTCGGCCCCGAAAGCCCGCATCGCCTTGGCGGTGTCGATCACGTCCTCGCCCTCGAGAAGACCCGAAATCCGCGTCTCGCCGACGCTCAAGGCGCCCAGTATCAGCGAGCGATGGGAAATCGACTTGTCCCCCGGCACATTCGCCACGCCCTTCAGCGCAGTACATTTACGGGACGTCATCGGAACAGGAGCGCCGTGGCCAGACATATTCACCTCTGCAAAGTCTCGCAGCCTCTTAGCCCAGCCGCGCAAGAGGGTCCATCGCCTTGCTTCTTTTGGCCTGCAAATACTCCCGCCAGAGGCGCGGGTTGCCCCGCAAACCCGCTCACCACTCTCAGGGCTTGCGGAACGTCAGGTAATGCGGTGTCCGCCCTTCGCGCAGAGCCTTCTGCTCATAGCGGGTCGACTGCCAGTCGGCCCAAGGCTCACGCCAATCGCTCGGTCCCTCGGCCGACCACTCAAACCCCGCCTTCGGCACTTCTTGAAGCGTCTGGCGCACATAGTCCTCAATATCCGTCGCCACGCGAAACTCACCGCCCGACCGCATCACGCCGAACAGCGGCTCGAGATGGTCCTGCGTCACAAACCGACGCCGATGGTGCCGCGCCTTGGGCCAAGGGTCGGGATAGTTCAGGAACGCCTTGGCTACTGACCCTTCCGGCAAGACGTCGAAGAGATCGCGCGCATCGCCGGGATGGACCTTAAGATTCGTCACACCCGCCTCGCGAATTTTGCCCAGAAGCATCGCTACGCCATTGATGAATGGCTCGCAACCGATGATGCCCACTTCAGGATAGCGCTCGGCCATCGCCACCATATGCTCACCACCGCCAAAGCCAATCTCGACCCAGACCTCGGCTTTGCTGGGAAAGACCTCGGCAAGGTCCAATGGCGTGCGCTCGGGGTTCTCCTCCCAGCCCACGGGGCCGGGCGACAACGCTTCAAGATCGGTCTCGAGGTATTCTTTCTGGCTCGCGCGCATGGTCTTGCCGCGCAGACGGCCATAGAAATTGCGCCACGGGGCGCCGGAGGGGTGATGATCCTTGCTCATGGCCGCGCCTCCTATCGCGGAGTGGCGGGCAGATCAATCTTTGCGAAGGCTGTCCACGGATCGGCGGCAAAGGCGTTGATCCCGGCGGCCAAAGAAAGCTGCATGATCGCGCGTTTGCCCGCCCAACGCTCGATCAATGCCCGCGCTTTGGGCAATGAATGCGTGTCATAGTTCAAGACCCAATCAAAGATAAACGCCCGCTCGAACCGCTCGGGGCAGTTCGGCGCCATATCGGGCCGATTGCGCCTATAATACCGCAGCGTGCGCCAGATGACCCGCCAGAAACAGCGCCAGCGCCCGAGATAAAGTACCACGATCAAATCGGCCCGCTCGGCCCGCGCATCGAAGGTTGAGGAGTTGTTGCCCTCGAAAACCCAACGCTCCCCCCGCGCAGCCTCAATCGCCATCGAATCCGTTTCCGGTCGGGGCCGTTGCTCCCAGCCGGGCTTGAAATAGAACGGGTCCATGTGGATCACTGGCAGGCCGAGCTTGACGCCCAGCGCCCGCGCGAGGGTCGACTTTCCCTAGCCGGAGGGGCCGATGACCATGATGCGCTGCGGATCGAATGTCATGGAACCAAAAGAAAAGGAGGCGGGAAGATCCGCCTCCTAATTCAAGCGCTTGAGAAAATCAAACCGCCTTGGCGAGCGCCTCGGCCAGATCGGTCTTTTCCCAGCTGAACCCACCGTCATCCTCCGGCTTGCGGCCAAAGTGGCCGTAGGCCGAGGTTCGGGCATAGATCGGGCGGTTCAGGCCAAGGTGCGTGCGGATGCCACGCGGCGTGAGGTTCATCACCTTGTCGATCGCCCGCTCGATCGCCGCTGGATCGGCATTGCCGGTGCCGTGGGTATCGGCATAGATCGACAGCGGACGCGCCACGCCAATGGCATAGCTCAGCTGGATCGTGCAGCGGTCGGCAAGGCCCGCGGCCACCACGTTTTTCGCCAGATAGCGCGCGGCATAGGCGGCAGACCGATCGACCTTGGTCGGATCCTTGCCCGAAAACGCGCCGCCGCCATGCGGGGCCGCGCCGCCGTAGGTATCGACGATGATCTTGCGCCCCGTCAGGCCCGCGTCGCCATCAGGACCGCCGATCACGAACTTGCCGGTCGGGTTCACGTGCCAGACGGTTTCCGGCGTGATCCAGCCTTGCGGCAGGATTTCAAGGATATAGGGCTCGACGATTTTGCGGATGTCGTCCGAGGTCTGGCTTTCATCGAGGTGCTGGGTCGACAGCACGATCGACGACACACCCACCGGCTTGCCGCCGCGATAGATCACCGACAGCTGCGATTTGGCGTCGGGGCCGAGGGTCGGCTCGGTGCCGTTCTTCCGAACCTCGGCAAGGCGCCGCAGGATCGCGTGGGAATACTGGATCGGCGCCGGCATTTGATCGGGTGTCTCGTTCGTGGCATAGCCGAACATGATGCCCTGATCGCCCGCGCCTTCATCCTTGTTTTCCGAGGCGTTCACGCCTTGGGCGATATGCGCCGACTGCTCGTGCAGGAGGTTGGTGATTTCCACCGTCGCGTGGTGGAATTTCTCCTGCTCGTAGCCGATATCCTTGATCGCGGCGCGAACGATGTCGGGCACGCGCTCCATATACTGGGCAAGCTTTTTCTGGTCGGAAAGCCCGACCTCACCGCCGATGACAACTCTGTTTGTCGTGGCAAAAGTCTCGCAGGCAACCCGCGCTTCCGGCTCTTCGGCAAGGAAAGCGTCTAGAATCGAGTCCGAGATTCGGTCGCAAACCTTATCCGGGTGGCCCTCGGAAACGGATTCCGAGGTAAAGATGTAGTCCTGTCTCGTCATCGGGAGTGCTCCACTGGATTTGACCTGCCACGCCAGGAAGCCGTTGTGACAAGCGAATGACACCGAACTAAGGCCTAACGGACCTCAGGTCAATCAGATCGCCGCTTAGAAAGTATGAAGGCAGCGGCGGCGAGCAAAATTGCCGCAATCGCGGCCGGAAAGTCGCCCAGACGCGAATAGCCGGTTGCTGCGCCCGTGGGCGGCAAGACAACGTCGGCAAACCCCGCCTCGCCCAGAGGAAGCACTGCGACGATGCGCCCCTTGGCATCGACGACAGCGGAAATGCCTGTATTCGCCACCCGCACCAGCGGCAGGCCCTGTTCAACGGAGCGGAGGCGCGATTGGGCAAAGTGCTGTTGAGGGCCCTGAAGGGTGCCGAACCAGGCATCGTTGGTGATCTGGATCAAGGCGCGGGGCCTTGCGCCCTTGCCGATCTCTTCGGCAAAGATCGCCTCATAGCAGATCATCGGCTCCGCCTCGCCGATGCCCGGCACGGCGATGCGCCTGACGCCCTGCCCCGCGCTGAACCCGACGCCTTCGGATGCGGCAAGGCCGTGGATGCCAAGCCTTCCCATCATCTCGCCAAAGGGGACATATTCGCCAAAGGGCACGAGGTGTTGCTTGTCGTAGGTATCGACGATCACCCCCGTAGCATCGAGGACGATCAGGCTGTTGTAGTAGAGGCCGCCCTCCTCACGGTTGACGCCGATCACCATCGGCACCCCGTCCGAGGCCGCAACCGCCGCGTCCAGAAGCGGCCCCGAATATTCCAGAAGATAGGGGATCGCCGTTTCCGGCCAGAGGATGAGGTCGGGCCTGTCACCCGTCGCGGTCAGATCGAGGAGGCGCGCCTGAAAAACGTCGATCAGATCCGCGTTCCATTTGTCCGCCTGCGGCACGTTCGGCTGCACGAGGCGGATCACGGGTCCATCGGCGGCCTCGTCGGATGGCGCCGGTTGCAGACCAAGGGGAAGAAGGCCAAGGGCAAGAGCCAGCGCCCCGCCCCACAGGCGCGCCCTACCGCCGCTCAAGGCCCGCACGATGGCGGCCGCCAAAAGGACGGTCAGAAGCGTCAGGCCATGCGGGCCGATCCATGCCGCAAGCTGGGCATGGGGCGTGTCTATCCAGACATGGCCCAAGAGGGCCCAAGGAAAGCCGGTGAAGAGAAACGCGCGAAGGCCCTCGGCCAGAGTTAGCGAACCCACAAGCGCCAAGGACCCGCCGCCAAGCCTCTTGCCCGCGGCAAAGGCGACCGCCCAGAAGAGGCCAAGCCCTGCCGGAAGCAGGACAAGCGCGAAGGGCGCCATCCAGCCGTCCCGCTCGGGTTCGACAAGGAAGGGATTGACGATCCAGGCCAGCGCCAGAAGGAAATAGCCAAAGCCATAGGACCAGCCGATCTTTGCGGCCGCTTTTGCTGTGCTGGCCCGTCCATAGACCGCCATCACGGTAGCAAGGCTCAGGACCGTCGCGATCGGCCAGTCGATCGGCGCCTGCCCAAGCGCGGCCAAGGCTCCAAGGATCGCGAGGATGGCGAACCCTCTCCAGCCGCGCAAAAGGCGGTCAGGCATCCTTGGCGTGGGGCAGCCTCACACGGAGGCGTTTGATCCGGCGGGGATCGGCGTCGACCACCTCAAACTCCGGGCCATCGGGATGTTTGACTACCTCGCCCCGCGCCGGAATATGGCCTGCGAGCATGAACACAAGGCCACCGAGCGTATCGACCTCTTCCTCGTCGATCTCGTCGTGGTCGGTCAGGTCCATGCCGATCTCGGCTTCGAAATCTTCCAGCGGGGTCTTGGCAAGCGCGAGATAGACGCCCGGCTTTTCCTTGACGAAGCTATCGGCCTCTTCGACATCATGCTCGTCTTCGATATCGCCCACCACCTGTTCGATCAGGTCTTCGATAGTCAAAAGCCCGTCGGTGCCGCCGTATTCGTCGATCACCAATGCCATATGGATGCGCTCGGCCTGCATCTTTTGCAGGAGCACACCCAGCGGCATCGACGGCGGCACAAAAAGCAGCGGACGCACGATGGCGCGCAGGTCGAACGCGGCCTTGCCGCTTTTAAAGCCGTGGCGCAGCGCGAAATCCTTGAGGTTCACAAGGCCGATGGGCCGATCAAGCGTGCCGTCATAGACGGGAAGGCGCGTCAGCCCGCAATCGCGGAACACCTTGACCAGCGCCTCTTTCTCGATCCCGAGCGGCACCGCGACGATATCGGATTTCGGAATGGCGACATCTTCGACACGAAGCCTGCGGAGATTGAGCATCCCGGGCACATTCGCGCTGGTCGAGCCGCTGGCCCGCCTCTCGCCGTTTTCGTCAACCTCGTCGGGATCGCCGGGGCTCAGCGCATCGAATATGCGGCCAAAGAACCCTTTGCCCTGCCCCTGTGTCTGGTCCGGTTGCGCGCTTTGCGCGGCGCTAGAAGGACCGTCTGTGGTGTCGCTCATTGTCTCCTGCCTGCCCGCATCAAAGGGCTCTTGCCCTCGCGGACGTCACTTGTCCTGACAATATGGGTCTTCAATGCCCATCTTGCCAAGTATCTCGGTCTCTAATCCTTCCATCAGGGTGGCGTCACGGTCACGCTCGTGATCGAAACCCAAGAGATGCAAGACACCGTGGACCAGAAGATGGGTGGCGTGCGCCTCGAGCGTCTTGCCCGCCGCTTCCGCCTCGCGGGCGCAGGTCTCGTAGGCGATGGCAATATCGCCTAGCTCGATTGCCCCGAAAGCACCCGCCTCCGGCGCGTCGGGCATTTCGCCGTCGATTTCGGCAGCCCGCTCCTCTGCCGGCCAGCTCAGTACGTTGGTCGGGCTCGGCTTGCCACGAAATTCGGCATTGAGGTCGGCAATGCGCTCGTCACTGCAACCGAGTACAGAAAGCTCCGCCTCATCGTCATCAATGCCGAGGCGAAGCAGAACAGCCGCCGCCGCTTTCGAGGCAAGGCCTTCAAGATCGGCCGCCTCCCAGCGCGCATCTTCTATGTTGATATCAAGGATCATGCGCCCTCATATCGCGGGCGACTCCCTTCCGCCAGCGTCCAGATCCACGCGCTAGGGCAGCTCGGACCCATTTTCGAGCCAGCTTCGCGCCTGATCGTCGGGGATCAGCTCGGTCATTCTCGCATCGTAGAGGGCCATGTCACTGCTGGATAACTGGCCTTCCCATTTGCGGGAGGTGGCGGAATCGAAGAAACCTGCATCCGTTTTCCAAAAGCCGGTTCCTCCGACTGGCGCGTAATCGGCCGCTTTGGCCTTCATCGCGCCAAAACTCGTGGCCTCTGCTACCCGGTCAATCAGCACAGCGTCGGCTTCGATCCCAGCTGCAAGGGCCAGCTGTTCGACCGCCCTGCGCCCGTCGCGGATCATGTCGGCATAGTGAAAGACTTTCACATCAGGCAGCCTGCCTGACAAAGCCGTCTTGTTATGGTGAAGCGCGATGGACGCGATACAATCGCGATCGAAATCTTCAATGTTCGTATCGGCATCGCGAAACAGGGCCAGCGACTGGGCCACTGGCGCAAGGCCGGGATCATCCACCGGAAGATCGCGCATATTCGCGAGGTGTTTGCGGAGCGAAAAGAAAACGTCGAGCGGATGCCGATAGACGGCGACGACCGTCACACCTTCCCAGACCGGAAAGCCATCTGCAGGCGTGTGTGTCTTGACCACCCGCCGCCCCGTTTGCCGGTCGAGCGCCGCCCGCACTTCATCGGCGGAAACGCCGAGGTCAGCATCCACCCAAGGCGACAGCTCTGGTACTTTGCCGGGGAGATCCGGGCCGCCATAGACCAGCATCGTCAAGATGGTCTGCGTCCATGTCGTCCCGCTTTTGGGCGGAGTACAGACGAGAATGTCGCCGACCCGAGGCTCCCAAGTGGCCCATCTTTCGGGGGTCGTTCGGCCACCGCGATAGATCCGCTCTGCGGGTTTGAGTTGACGCGCTAAGGTCATTGATCGGCCTCTATTGGTTGCCTGATCTTGAGCGAGACCTAGGAGGCGTCGGCCTCGTAGGCTTCGATGATCGCCGCCACGAGCGGGTGGCGGACGACGTCTTTCGAGGTGAAATAGCTGAAGGAAATCTTGGGGATACCCTTCAAGAGGCGCTCGGCATCCGCGAGGCCGGAATCGACACCCCTCGGCAGGTCGACCTGCGTGCGGTCGCCGGTGATGACCATGCGGCTGCCTTCGCCAAGGCGCGTGAGGAACATCTTCATCTGCATCGTCGTGGCATTCTGCGCCTCGTCGAGCACGACGAAGGCGTTGGAAAGGGTCCGCCCCCGCATGAAGGCCAGCGGCGCGATCTCGATGCGCTTTTCCTCGATCAGCTTGGCGGTCTGCTTGCCCGGAAGAAAATCGTTCAGCGCGTCATAGAGCGGCTGCATATAGGGATCGACCTTGTCCTTCATGTCGCCCGGCAGATAGCCGAGCTTTTCGCCCGCCTCGACCGCAGGGCGCGACAGGATGATCCGGTCGACCTTGCCCTCGATGAACATCGACACGCCCACCGCCACGGCAAGATAGGTCTTGCCGGTGCCGGCCGGACCGATGCCGAAATTCAATTCATTGTCGAACAGGCTTTTGACATAGGCCTTCTGCGCCTCGGTGCGGGGTTCGACAACCTTGCGGCGCGTCTTGATCTCGACACGCCCGCCGCTGAACATCTCCATCTGGTCTCCGTCCTGAGGTGCGGTGCCCTTTTCCGACGATCCCATGCGCAGCTCACGGTCGATGTCGCCCACTTCGATGCCGCGACCGGCCTCGAGCCGCTGATATAGGTTTTCAAGAACCGTCACCGCTGCCTTGCGCGGGCCTTCCTCGCCAACCACGGCGAGGCGATTGCCACGGCGCAGGATCTGCACCCCCAGCATATCCTCGATCCGCGCCAGATGTCGGTCATGGGCACCACAAAGATCTATCAGCAGGAAATTGTCAGGAAACTCGATGACCGTTTCTGCGATGTCGGGTGCTACGGCTGGCGGGGTCAGAATGCTCGAAGCCAAATATGTATCCTTCTGCGGGGTTTGATTTGATGGTGGCAAGGAATGCGGGGCTTCGCAAGGCAAACCATGCGATTGTCACAATCCGGGGCCGGAAAGTGAACGGGCCGTAGCTTTCGCCGAGGCCCGCGCCCCCAACCTCTTCGAGGGATCAGAGAGGATCAGGTATGAAGGTTCCGTCCTTGAACGGGGCGTAGGCGTTGTCTTCGACACCGAGCCCCGAGCAGACCGGAATGCCATCCGATGTCAGTCGCGGGGAGAGGTAGCCTTCGACACCATCATCGATAATCCAGTGTTCGCAGCCGTCAGGATCGATCCAGATGGTGGGGACATAGCGTTCGCTACTCACTACGCGGGAGTCTTGAGCCGAAGCCGTTCCCATAAAGGCCGAAATGAACATTGCGGTCGCGGCGCCCCCACCGATGACCGAACGCATCATTCCTTGCAGCTTCTTCTGGTTCTGAACGGCCACGGCTGGCCTCCCTATTACTCGGATCAGTTGGCCGACTGGCCAGCGCCAGAAACACACAACAGCCAGATTTCCATCTCAATTTTGCCGTTGTTCATGTAACTTTTGCCCAATTTCGCCCCATTTTTGTGGGCGAACGGAGGACAATACCGGAGGAACGCCCCGATTGTGCGGGAGCCCGGCAAAGTCGATTCCAAATGTGGCAGAATTGGGTCTTGCGGCGACTCCGCCGCGACTCAGTTGATCAGGACGCCGCCAAGCGAATTGGGGGCGCTTTCAGTGATCCGCACGCGGCGGGTCTGGCCGAGCACCTCGATCGGCGCCTGAACATAGACGGCATGGAGATAATCCGACTTGCCGATCATCTGCCCCTTGAGCCGTCCGGCCTTCTCAAAGAGTACACCGACCTCGCGCCCGACCATGCTGTTTTGTGCCGCGCGCTGTTGCTCGGTCAGAAGCGCCTGAAGGCGGGCGAGGCGTTCGTTTTTCACGGCCTCAGGAAGCTGCGCCTTTTCGGCGGCAGGGGTTCCGGGGCGGGAGGAGTATTTGAAGGAATATGCCTGACCGAAATTCACGGTACGGATCAGGTCCATCGTCTGTTCGAAATCCTGGTCGGTCTCGCCGGGGAAGCCGACGATGAAATCGCTCGACAAGAGAAGATCGGGCCGCGCGGCGCGGATGCGCGCGATAAGGTCAAGATATTCCGCCGCCGTATGCTTGCGGTTCATTGCCTTGAGGATACGGTCGCTGCCTGACTGAACCGGCAGGTGCAGATAGGGCATGAGCTTGCTGCAGTCGCCAATCGCGGCGACAAGCGCGTCGTCCATGTCATTGGGGTGCGAGGTGGTGAAGCGGATCCGCTCGAGCCCGTCGATCTCGGCAAGCGCCCAGATCAGCCCCGCAAGCCCGCCCTCGTGGCCGTGATAGGCATTCACGTTTTGCCCCAGAAGCGTGATCTCGCGCACGCCTGCGTCCACAAGCTCACGCGCCTCGCGCAGGATACGGTCCGCTGGTCGGCTTACTTCGGCCCCACGGGTATAGGGAACAACGCAGAAGGCGCAGAACTTGTCACAGCCTTCTTGAACTGTGAGGAAAGCGGTCGGGCCGCGGTGGGCCTTGGGGCGGCTCTTCAGCTCTTCGAACTTGTCCTCTTCGGGAAAATCGGTGTCGAGAGCCTTGGCGCCGCTTTGAACCGCATCCTCCATCGCAGGCAGTCGGTGATAGCTTTGCGGGCCGACCACCAGATCAACGAGCGGGGCGCGGCGCATGATCTCTTCGCCCTCGGCCTGCGCCACGCATCCGGCAACGCCGATCTTCAGATCGGGCTTGGCCTCTTTCAGGGGCCGCAGCCGCCCGAGCTCGGAGTAGACCTTCTCCGCCGCTTTCTCGCGGATATGGCAGGTGTTGAGAAGGATCATGTCCGCCTCTTCCTGCACCTTGGTCTCGACATAACCCTTGCCGCCCAGCGCCTCGGCCATGCGTTCGCTGTCATAGACGTTCATCTGACAGCCATAGGTCTTGATGAAGAGCTTTTTCGGTTCGGACATGGACGGCGGCTTCTGGCATCTAGATCGGGAATTGGCTGTACCTAACGCCTCGCCCTTCGGCTTGCAATGCGGACCCGTATCCTCCTAACGTCTGGAAAATCGAGAGACCGAAGCAGTGACCCACCACCCAAGCCTGGCCCATTTCCTCAAGGAAGGTGTCGAAAGCCTTGCCAAAGGGCCGGTCGCGCTTGTTTTGGCGGAAGACGAGGTTGAGATCGCCTCGACGATCCGGCATCATCTTGATCTGGGCTTCAAGCGGGTAATTTTGTTTGCCGCGCATGATCTGGCGCGTGACCTCGCTCTTCCGGCAAAGGTACAGCGTGTCGATCAGGACGTCCGAAGCGATTCTGCTGTCGTCGATACGATCAATGCAGTGATCAACGCCGCGCCGGGAATTTAGCTCTATTACTGCTTCAATGCGGAATACCTGTTCTTCCCCTTTTGTGAACATCGCACGATCGGGGAAATGCTGACGTTTGATGCCGAAGAGCGGCGCGAGGCGATGCTGACCTATGTGATCGATCACTATGCCGGCGATCTCGATGCTTATCCCCGCGCCGTTAACATAGACGACGCCTATCTCGATCGCACCGGCTATTATGCGCTCGCACGCAATGATGACGATGAGCATCCCCGCGAGCGGCGGTTTGATTTTCACGGCGGGCTACGCTGGCGGTTCGAAGAATTTGTCCCGGTCGAAAAGCGCCGGATCGACCGGATCGGCATCTTTCGGGCGAGGCCGGGGTTGCAGCTTCGCGTCGGGCACACGCTCAACGACGAGGAAATGAATGCCCACTCCTGCCCTTGGCATCATAACCTGACTGCCGCGATCTGTTCGTTCCGAACGGCCAAGGCTCTCAAGCGGAATCCAAGCTCGACTTTTGCGATCCAAACCTACAAATGGCGCAATTCTGTCCGCTTCGAATGGCACTCACAGCAGCTGCTTGAGCTGGGATTGATGGAGCCTGGCCAGTGGTTTTGATGCGTGATTAGGTGCGGCGCAGCCGGATCACCACATCAACGCCCGAAATCGTCGATCCTTGCGGAGCGGGCGGCAGGTTGCGGATCTGGAGCTCTTCGACCGGTGCATCGGTGAAGGCGCCCGTATCCTCCCAATAATAGTGGGGATGGTCGCTGATATCCGTATCGAAATAGCTTTTCGAACCGTCGATCGTGATCTCGCGAAGAAGGCCCGCATCGCAAAAGGCCTTGAGCGTATTGTAGACAGTCGCAAGCGAAACGCTTTCGCCCGATGCGTGGGCTGCCTCATAGAGGCTTTCGGCGGTCACGTGCCGGTTTTCACCATCGCCGACGAGAAGAGTTGCAAGGGCCAGCCGCTGTCGCGTCGGGCGCAAGCCCGCTCCGGCAAGCCAGTGGTTTCCCCGTTGTTCCATCACGTCGTTCATCGGCTCAAGGCGCCCTACATCATCGCTATATGTCAATTCGCATAGAATGCGTCTGAAAACCAGTCGCAATTGGCTCTGCTTCCGCGTGCAGCCTTGCCCTTGTTTGCCCGCGGGTGCTAGACGGGCCTGAAACCCACCTTTGAAAGGATCCCCCCAGCATGGCGCAGTTCCCGAGCAGCTTCAGCAAGGACGACCTCCTCAAATGCGCCCGTGGCGAGCTTTTCGGCCCCGGCAACGCCCAGCTGCCCGCCCCGCCGATGCTGATGATGGACCGGATCACCGATATCTCGGAAGACCGCGGCGAGCATGGCAAGGGCCATGTGGTGGCCGAATTCGACATCACCCCCGACCTGTGGTTCTTCGATTGCCACTTCCCCGGCAACCCGATCATGCCCGGCTGCCTCGGCCTTGACGGGTTGTGGCAGCTCACCGGCTTCAACCTTGGCTGGCGCGGCTGGCAGGGGCGCGGCTATGCGCTGGGCGTGGGCGAAGTGAAACTGACCGGCATGGTTCGCCCCGACCGCAAGATGCTCACCTACAAGGTCGACTTCACCAAAGCGATCCAGACCCGCCGCCTGACCATGGGCGTCGCCGACGGGATCGTTGAGGTCGACGGCGAGGTGATTTATGTCGTCAAGGACATGAAGGTAGCGCTCAGCGAGAGCTGAGAACTCTAGCGACATTGCGAGCTTTCCTCTGGCTTCACGATCCCAATCTGGTTGCGTGGCTGCATCGGCCTGTCTATCAGGGTTGCAAGGACAAAAGAGGAGAGCGGAATGCGTCGTGTCGTCGTCACTGGTCTGGGGATCGTCTCCCCCATCGGCAACAATGCAGCCGAGGTGGATGCGGCCCTGAGGGCGGGCAAGTCGGGCATCGAGGCGGTGCCGGCGATGGTCGAGCACGGGTTTCGCAGCCAGATCGCCGGTACGCTCAAGATCGACGTGGCCGAGCATGTCGACAAGCGCACCCTGCGTTTCATGGGGCCGGGCGCGGCCTATGCCCATATCGCCATGGGTCAGGCCATTGCGGATGCGGGGCTTGAGGAAAGCGACGTGGTCAACCCGCGCACCGGCCTGATCGCCGGTTCGGGCGGCCCCTCGACCAGCGCGATGTTTGCAGCCCACCAGACCGTTCTCAGCTCGGGCAGCCCCAAGCGGATCGGGCCTTTTGCCGTGCCCAAGTGTATGTCGTCGACCGTGTCGGCCAACCTTGCCACGACCTACCAGATCAAGGGCATCAACTATTCCATCACCTCGGCCTGCTCGACCTCGCTGCATTGCATCGGCGCGGCCTCGGAACAGATCATGATGGGCAAACAGGACGTGATGTTTGCCGGTGGCGGCGAGGAGTTGGACTGGACGCTCTCATGCCTTTTCGACGCGATGGGGGCGATGAGCTCAAAGTATAACGAGACGCCGACCAAAGCCTCGCGCGCCTTTGATGCCAACCGCGACGGATTTGTGATTGCCGGTGGCGGCGCGATTGTCGTGCTGGAGGAGCTTGAACACGCCCGCGCCCGTGGCGCCAAGATCTATGCCGAAGTCACCGGCTTTGCCGCCACCTCCGACGGCGCCGACATGGTCGCCCCTTCGGGCGAGGGCGGCGAGCGGGCGATGCGCGGGGCGCTCCTGACGCTGCCCGAGGGCAGCAAGGTGAGCTATATCAACGCTCACGGTACCTCGACGCCGGTGGGCGATGTTGGCGAGGTCAAGGCCGTGCGCCGCGTCTTTGGCGAACGCACGACCCCGCCGATCAGCTCGACCAAATCCATGACCGGCCACAGCCAGGGCGCGACCGGCGCACAAGAAGCGATCTATTGCCTCCTGATGCTGCAGGGCGACTACATCGCGCCCTCGATCAACGTCGAAACCCTCGACCCCGAGATCAACCCGGGCGAGATCGCCACGAGCTTTGTCGAAAACGCGGGCCTTGATACGGTGATGACCAACAGCTTCGGCTTTGGCGGCACCAACGGCTCGATGCTTCTGTCGCGCCTGCGCGACTGATCTGAAGGGGGAAATCGGATGACCATTTCGATGAAGGGCAAACGCGGCCTGATCATGGGCGTCGCCAACGAGCGATCGATCGCCTGGGGCATCGCTAAGGCGATGCACGAGGCGGGGGCCGAGCTTGCTTTCACCTATCAGGGCGAAGCCTTCGGCAAACGGCTCGAGCCGCTGGCCGCTTCGGTCGGCTCGGATATCATGGTCGATGCGGATGTGATGAACCCCGAGAGCCTCGATCTGGCGTTCCAGACGCTGAAGGATCGCTGGGGCACACTCGATTTCCTCGTCCACGCCATCGCCTATTCCGACAAGAACGAGCTGACGGGCCGCTTCATCAACACCTCGCTCGCCAATTTCTCGAACTCTCTGGCGATCAGCTGCTACAGCTTCATCGACGTTTCGCGCCGCGCGGCCGAGATGATGCCGAACGGTGGCACGCTTTTGACCCTGACCTATCAGGGCTCGAACCGCGTCACGCCGTTCTATAACGTGATGGGCGTGGCCAAGGCGGCGCTGGAATCCTCGGTGCGCTATCTCGCCAACGATCTCGGCCCCGATGGCATCCGCGTGAACGCGATCAGCCCCGGCCCTATGAAAACGCTGGCTGGCGCGGCCATCGGTGGCGCGCGAAAGACCTATCGCCACACAGAGGAAAACGCGCCGATGCGCTCGAACGCGACGCTTGAATCGGTGGGCGGCGCGGCGGTCTATCTGGCTTCGGATGCAGGCGCCTTCACCACCGGCGAGATCATCCGCGTCGATGGCGGCTTCCACGTTCTGGGGATGCCGCAGCCGGATTATCTCTAGGGTTCTGTCCCGATCCGTTTGCGGCTTTCCTCAAGGCGCGTGCGAAAGGCCTCTGCATCGCCATAGTCCGAGAACCCGGCATAGTGGCCGTGCGTCCCTGCCGTGCGGCGGGCGTGTTTGATCGGGCACCAATAGGCCTCGGTCCGACCCGCCACTTCGCGCACCCACGAAATAACCCCGTTGCAATAGCCGCAGTAGACGCAGTTTAGCTTTTGCAGCCCGTTGAGGTATTGCAGGTGATGCCGGTCGATGGCGATGAAATCACCCCTCGGCACCTTCGCGATCCCGTAGATCGGGAAACAGACCGCCTGATAGATGGTCACAAACAGATCGAGCAAGGCAAAGGGGATGATCAGGCTATAGATCAACGGCGAGGTCAGGACGACCAGCGGACGAGTGTGTGACAGGAACGAGCCAAGCCTCTCGCGCGCCGCTCGATGCCCGCGCCGCACCTCGGCATCGAACCGGACCCGGCCACGTTCGATATTGTAGCGGAATCGCTCGCGCTGGCGGCCAAGCTCGGCCTCTATGTCATCGCCGATCTCGTCGAGCGTATCCCTCAGGCGTTCAAATGGGTTGGTCATGGCATACCTCCCTTCTGCGTCCATGATGGACCGTTGCCCCGCAGAGGCAAAGACAATTGCTGGTGATGGAAATCCGCTTCCCCCCGCCGCGCAGGCGTGCCAACCTGACCGCAACGGAGGCGCCCATGACCATAACCACCTGTATCTTCGATGCCTATGGCACGCTGTTCGATGTCAACGCTGCCGCCCGCGACGTGGCCGCCGAGCCGGGGCAGGAGCAACTGGCAGCGCTCTGGCCCGATCTCGCCCGAGACTGGCGGCGCAAACAGCTGGAATATAGCTGGCTTCGGACAATCTCGGGACGGTTCATTGATTTCTGGGAGGTCACGCAAGACAGCCTCGATTGGGCGATGGATGCCCACGGCCTGCACGATGCGGCCATGCGCGCGCGGCTCTTGGCTGTTTACAAAGAGCTTCCGGCCTATCCCGAGGTGCCCGAGATGCTTCGTGCGCTCAAAGATGAGGGCAAGACCGTTGCCATCCTTTCCAACGGCTCCAAGGCAATGCTTCAGGCGGCGGTGCGTTCGGCGGACATCGGGGAATATCTCGACGATGTGCTCTCGGTTGACGAGGTGCACCTCTACAAGCCGCATATGAGGGTCTACGACCTTGTGACCGACCTATTCGACGTGCCTCAATCCGAGGTGATGTTTGTCTCCTCCAACGGCTGGGACGCCGCAGGCGCCGCCGGCTATGGCTTTGCCACCGTCTGGGTCAACCGCGCGGGCGAGCCTCAAGATCGGCTCTGGTCCTCGCCGCACCGCATTCTCCATGATCTGACGACGATCCCGGAGCTTGCCTGATGCCCGACTTCCGGTCCGAGGACGGGCTGAAGCTCTATTATTCCGACGAGGGCGAAGGCCTGCCGGTTCTGGCTCTAGCCGGCCTCACGCGGAACAGCTCGGACTTCGACTATCTCGATCAGGCGCTCGAAGGCTTCCGCCTGATCCGCCTCGACAGCCGCGGGCGCGGGCGGTCGGACTGGGCCGATCCCTCGACCTATACCGTCTTGCAAGAAAGCCGCGATGCCTTGGCCCTGCTCGATCACCTCGAGATCGAGAAAGCCGCCATCATCGGAACCTCGCGCGGCGGGCTCATCGCCATGACCATCGCCGCGACCGCCCATGACCGCCTTCTTGGCGTCGCGCTCAATGATGTCGGGCCGGTGATCGACCCGAAAGGCCTCAAGCGGATCGCCGGGTATATCGGGCAGAAGCCGCCGCAGAAATCCTATGCTGAACTGGCCGAGATGCGCGCCAAGATGATCGACGGTTTCGTGAACGTCCCCCTGTCGCGCTGGCGGTCGGAGGTGATGCACAGCTATCGCAAGGTCGATGGGCAGGTCGAGCTGCGTTATGACCCGCGCCTGCGCGACGGTGTCTTGGCCGCGCTGGAACAACCCCTGCCCGACCTCTGGCCCTTTTTCGATGCGCTGGCTGGCCTGCCTCTGGTGCTCATCCGCGGCGAGAATTCGGAGTTTCTGACCGCCGAGACAGCCGAAGAAATGCAGCGCCGCCGCCCCGACATGATCTTTGCCGAAGTGCCGGATCGCGGCCACGCGCCGTTCCTAGACGAAGACGAAGCCCTGATCGCGATCAGCGGCTGGCTGGAGATGATGCAAGAATGAATATCGAGATGATCCGCGCTGCCGCTGGCCGCCTGAAAGGCCATGCCCGCCGGACGCCACTTTTGTCCTCGCCGTTTCTCGACGAGATCGCCGGGAGGCGGGTTTTCGTCAAGCCCGAGTGCCTGCAACACACCGGCAGTTTCAAGTTTCGCGGCGGCTGGTCGGCGGTGTCGGCCCTGACGGACGCCCAGCGCAAGGCGGGTGTCATCGCCTTTTCCAGCGGCAACCACGCGCAGGGCGTTGCTGCTGCGGCGCGGGCGCATGGCGCGCCAGCGGTCATCATTATGCCGTCCGATGCCCCCAAGGCGAAGATTGCCAATACCCGAGGGCTGGGGGCCGAGGTCGTCCTTTATGACCGTGCCAGAGAGAGCCGCGAAGAGATTGGCGACAGGTTGTCGTCCGAGCGCGGCCTGACGCTGATCCGGCCCTATGACGAGCCGCAGGTGATCTCCGGCCAAGGCACGACCGGCCTCGAGATCGCCGAGGATGCCAAGGCCTTGGGCATCGAGAGGGCCGATGTGTTGATCCCCTGCGGCGGCGGCGGGCTGACCTCTGGCATCGCGATAGCGCTCGAAGCCGAGGCTCCGGGCCTCCGCGCCCGCCCCTGCGAGCCCGAGGAATTCGACGACACGGCCCGCTCGCTCGCCTCTGGCACGATCCAGCGCAACACCCGCCTCGCGGGCTCGCTTTGCGATGCGATCATCACGCCCCAGCCGGGCGAGATCACCTTCCCGATCATCAAGCGCCTTTGCGGGCCGGGAGTCGTGGTGAGCGAGGACGAAGCCCTGCGGGCCATGGCGGTGGCCTTCAACTACCTGCGCGTGGTGATTGAACCGGGCGGCGCTGTCGCCCTTGCGGCCGCGCTGTTCCACCACGGCGAGATCGAGTGTGATACGGTGATCGCGGTCGCCAGCGGCGGAAATGTCGATGCCGAGGTCTACCAAGGCGCATTGTCGCGCTTTGCCTGAGGGGCGCTTGACCTTGGCCGTGATAGCCGCAGGATAGCCCGAGTTTCTGGGAGGAACCGATGCAGGAAACCTATATCGACCGGGGCGGCGTGCGCCTCTTTGCCCGCGTGGATGGCGTGGAAGACCCCAAGGCGCCGACCGTGGTTTTCGCCAATTCTCTCGGTACCAACCTGCATCTGTGGGATCTGATCCTGACCTATCTGCCCAAGGGCATCCGCATCATCCGGATGGACAAGCGCGGCCACGGCAAATCCGACGTTCCGCCCGCGCCCTATACGATGGGCGCGCTGGTGAGCGATGCCGAGGCGGTCTGCGATGCCTTCGAGGCGCGCGATGCCGTCTTCGTCGGCCTCTCGGTCGGCGGCCTGATTGCGCAGGGGCTTGCGGTCAAGAGGATGGACATCATCCGCGCGGTTGTCCTCTCGAACACCGCCGCCAAGATCGGCAATCAGAAGCTCTGGCAAGACCGGATCGACGGGGTTCGCGCGGGCGGGCTGGAGAGCCTCGCCGATGGCGTGATGGAGCGCTGGTTCAGCAAAGAGTTTCGCGCTGGCCCCGAGCTTGCCAAATGGCGGGCGCATCTCGTCTCGACCGCCGACGAGGGATATATCGGCGTCTCGGCCGCCATTGCGGGCACGGATTTCTACACCCCCACCAGTGGCCTGCGCCTGCCAACCCTCGGCATTGCCGGATCGGAAGACGGGGCGACCCCGCCCGACCTCGTGCGCGAGACCATCGACCTCATCCCCGGCTCGCGGTTCGAGTTGATGCGCCGCGTGGGCCACCTGCCTTGCGTCGAAGCGCCCGAGGCCTATGCGGGGCTCCTCAACGATTTCCTCAAGCAGACCGGCTATGTCTGATTTCCTGCTGGTCCACGGCTCCTGCCACGGCGCCTGGGCCTTCGACCGGCTGATCCCCGAGCTTGAGGCGCTGGGCCATACCGCCCGCGCCATCGACCTGCCTTCGCATGGCGAGGACAAGACCCCGCCCCGCGAGGTCACGCTCGAGGCCTATGCCAAGGCGATCCTTGCGGCGATTGATGCGCCGACAATCGTCGTCGGCCATTCCATGGCGGGCTACCCGCTGACGCTCGCTGCCGATATGGCGCCGGATAGGTTCCGCCGCCTGATCTATCTCTGCGCCTATGTGCCGATGGCGGGCAAATCGCTGGCCGAGATGCGCCGCATGGCCCCGCGCCAGCCGTTGAACGGCAAGCTGGTGATCGACGCGGAGCGGATCACCTTCGCCCCCGATCTTGCACAGATCGGCCCCAACTTCTTTGGCGGCACTGTTCCCGAAACGATGGCTTGGGCGCTCTCGCGGCTTTGCCCCCAGCCGATCCTGCCGCAGGAAACGCCAGTTTGGCCCGCCGCCTCGCGCGATCTGCCCCGCCGCTATATCCGTTGCCTGCAGGACGAGACCATTCCGCCCGAGTTTCAGGCAACGATGACAGAAGGTTGGCCCGCTGATACGGTGGCGACGATCGACACCGGTCACGCCCCTTTCCTGTCCGATCCAAAGGGGCTGGCGCGGCTCTTGGGGCGGCTGGCAGAGGGCTAGGATGGCAGGATCGGATCCCATCTTTGGGAGGCTCGTCGCGGGCCGCCAGAGAAAGCGTAAAGACGACCCACCATGTCGCGGCAGACAAAGTGCTGCATGGGGCAAGGCGGGCAGTCTGAAGCAAAGTATAGCGGAGGCCGCATGAAACTCGCCGATCTCGATATCATCGTCACAGCACCCCCCGCACCGGGCTGGGGCGGGCGCTATTGGATCTTCGTCAAGGTCACGACCGACACCGGCATTACCGGCTGGGGCGAATGCTATGCCTCGACCGTCGGGCCCGAAGCCATGTTGGCGGTGATCCGCGATGTATTCGCGCGGCACATGGCGGGCGAGAACCCGGAAAATATCGAATTGATGTTCCGGCGGGTCTACTCCTCGGGCTTTACACAGCGGCCCGACTTGACCGTGATGGGCGCTTTCTCGGGCCTCGAAATAGCCTGTTGGGATATCCTCGGCAAAGATCGCGACCGCCCCGTGCACGCCCTTTTGGGCGGCCGCGTGGCCGACCGGCTGCGTGCCTACAGCTATCTATATCCCTCGCGTCCGAGCCACAAGCTCCCCGAGTTTTGGGTCGATGCCGATATGTCGGCCGAAAGCGCCATTGACCTCGTGGAAAAGGGCTATACCGCGGTCAAATTTGATCCCGCCGGCCCCTATACGATCCGCCCCGGCCATATGCCCTCGATGAGCGATATCTCCCGCTCGGCCGATTTCTGCAAAACGATCCGCGAGGCGGTGGGCGACAAGGCCGATCTTCTATTCGGCACGCACGGCCAGTTTTCCACCGGCGGCGCGATCCGCATGGGGCAGGCGATCGAGCCCTATTCGCCGCTCTGGTATGAAGAGCCGATCCCGCCCGACAATGTGGCCGAATTTGCCAAAGTCGCCGCAGCGCTGAAGATCCCCGTCGCCACGGGCGAGCGGATGACGACGCTGGCCGAGTTTTCCATGGCGCTGCGCCACGGGGTGACGATCCTTCAGCCCGCGCTCGGCCGTTCGGGCGGCATCTGGCAGGCGAAAAAGATCGCCGCCGTGGCCGAGACCTATAACGCGCAGGTCGCGCCGCATCTTTATGCGGGGCCTGTGGAATGGGCGGCGAATATCCAGTTCGGCTTGTCCACCCCCAACCTTCTCCTCGTGGAAACCATCGAGACGCCCTTCCACGCGGCCCTCGTCCGCAACACGCTCAAGGTCGAGAACGGCTATGTGCTTGCCCCCTCCGGCGCGGGCCTTGGCATCGACTTCGACGAAGACCTCGCCCGCGCCCATCCCTTCACCGGCGACGGGCTGCATCTGCAAATGCAGGAGGCACCGGCTGCCCAACACCCTCGCCGCAAAGAGTCCAGGCCGCCTGCCACTTGGGCTCGCCAGCCATCGCCTCCATCGCGTCAGCTAAGCGGCCGCGAATCGCTGACCAAGACAGCGCCGTCCTGACCAAG
>JALRLK010000046.1 GCA_023254495.1 Marivivens sp.
GAGATCGAGAAGCCTTCGAGGATCTGCCCGTCATCGTCCTGCAAAAGGTAGGTCCGGTTGCCGTGCAAAACGCCGGGGCGCCCGCCGGTCAGCGAGGCGCAGTGCTCCATCTTTTCGTTAACGCCCTTGCCACCGGCCTCCACACCAATGATCCGCACGCTCTCGTCATCGAGGAACGGGAAGAACAGGCCCATCGCGTTCGACCCCCCGCCGATCGCAGCGATGATCGTATCCGGCAGGCGGCCCTCGGCCTTCATCATTTGCTCTTTGGCTTCCTTACCGATGATCGACTGGAAATCGCGCACCATCGCCGGATAGGGGTGCGGGCCCGCCACGGTACCGATGCAGTAGAAGGTGTCGCGCACATTGGTCACCCAATCGCGCAGCGCGTCGTTCATCGCATCTTTGAGCGTGCCGCGCCCCGAGGTCACCGGAACCACGGTCGCCCCCAAAAGGCGCATCCGGAACACGTTGGGCGCCTGCCGATCGACGTCATGGGCGCCCATATAGACGATGCACTTGAGGCCAAATTTGGCGCAAACAGTCGCCGTCGCCACGCCATGCTGGCCCGCGCCAGTCTCGGCGATGATCCGCGTCTTGCCCATGCGTCGGGCAAGGATGATCTGGCCCAGCACGTTGTTGATCTTGTGTGCGCCCGTGTGATTGAGCTCGTCACGCTTCATATAGATCTTGGCGCCGCCCAGATGCTCGGTCAGCCGCTCGGCATGATACAAGGGGCTCGGACGACCCACATAATTGGCCCAGAGATCGTCCATCTCCGCCCAAAATCTTGCGTCGGTCTTGGCCTTCTCGTACTCCGCCTCAAGATCGAGGATCAGCGGCATCAGCGTCTCGGAAACAAACCGCCCGCCGAAATCGCCAAAGCGCCCGTTCTTGTCCGGACCGCGCATGAAGGAGTTGAAAAGATCGTTCGCCATTGGAGCCTCCGCATTGACCCACCTCCCCTACCTCCAAGCCAGCATCCGGTAAAGACCCAAGGCCCAAGCGGATTGCCGCAGGGCTTCTTTTGGCTTTGAAATACTCCGGGGTGAATGCCCGCAGGGCAGAGGGGCAGCGCCCCTTAGGCCGATTTGGCGGCTGCGACAAAGGCTTCGATCAGAGCGGCATCCTTCAAACCGGGCGCTGTCTCAACGCCCGACGACACATCGACCTGCCGCGCCTTCGTCAAGCCGATCGCCTCGGCCACATTCCCCGCCGTCAGCCCCCCGGCCAGCATCCACGGGCAAGGCCAGCGGCGCTCGGCCAGCAAGGTCCAATCAAAGCTCAGCCCGTTCCCCCCCGGCAAGGGCGCATCCTTCGGCGGTTTGGCGTCGATCAGGATCTGATCCGCCACCTGCCAATAGTCCTGCAGCGTCACAAGATCAGAGCGATCCGCGATCCCCACCGCCTTCATCACCGGCAAGCCATAGCGCGCCTGCACCTCGCGCACCCGCGCGGGGCTTTCGTGGCCGTGAAGCTGCAGCATATCGATGGGCACCGAACCCGTGATCGCGTCGAGAAGGTCGTTGTCCGCGTCGACACTCAGCGCCACCTTGACAACCCCCGGCGGCACCTCGACCGCCAACGCCTGAGCCTGCGAGATACTCAGGTTGCGCGGCGATTTCGGAAAGAAGACGAAGCCCACATAGGAGGCGCCCGCGGTGACAGCCGCTTCCACATGGCGCTGTTCCGTCAGGCCACAGATCTTGACGCGGATATCGCTGGTCATGCCTTCTCGCTGGCCTCGAGGATCTGCAGGACATCGTCCTTGCCGTCACCATCCGTATCCCGCAACCGGCTCATCTCGGCCTTGAGCTGCTCCAGCTCGCGCCCCTTGGCCCGACCATCGGCCCGCATTTTATGCTCGCGTAGCCATTCCCAGAGGAAGCCGATCAAAAGGCCAAGCCCGACACCGATGAAAATGGCGACGAAGAGCGGCAGCTCGATCGCCGGTGCGATCCCAAGGGCGCGCGTCAGGAATTCGGGAAAGGCGTGCAGAGTTACAGGGTCGCGGTTGGCGACCCCCACCATAATGAGGCACAGCCCAACGATGGCCCAGAAGGCATAGCGAAGTGTTTTCATGGAAAGGATGTTACTGACCGTTCAGGCGGTCGCGCAACAGCTTCCCTGTCTTAAAGAACGGAACGTGCTTCTCGTCGACCTCTACAGACTCGCCCGTGCGCGGATTCCGGCCGACCCGGCCGTCGCGCTTCTTGACGGAGAAGGCCCCAAAGCCCCGAAGCTCGACCCGGTCTCCCCGCGCCATGGCATCGGTAATCTGTTCGAAAATGGTATTAACAATCCGCTCCACGTCCCGCTGGTAAAGATGCGGATTTTCGTCGGCAATAATCTGGATCAGTTCAGACCTGATCATGAGCAGTCACCCCCTGAGGCAGCAATCTCTTTCGGCGGGTAAACCCCGCTTATCGGCTGACTATAGACCCAGAATCTTGGAGCGACATAGTTTTACTCGCTCAAAATCAAAATTCTCGTGCTTTTTGAGGGGGATGACGAAGGCATTTCCACTTCTTACGGCCAGATTCGAGATGGTTTGGGCGAATCCGCTTCGCTCACCTGCCTTCCGGTTTCACTGATTCGCAAAAGAAAGGCCCCGCAGCTTGCGGCTGCGGGGCCCCTTTTCGGATATGATCCGAAACTTACTTATCGCCCTTGAGGGCGGCGCCGAGGATGTCGCCAAGCGAGGCGCCCGAGTCGGACGAACCATACTGCTCAACGGCTTCCTTCTCTTCGGCGATCTCGCGGGCCTTGATCGACAGACCGAGCTTGCGGGTCTTACTGTCGATGTTGGTCACGCGGACGTCGACGTGATCGCCAACCTGGAAACGCTCGGGGCGCTGTTCGGCGCGGTCACGGCTCAGGTCCGAACGACGGATGAACGACTTCATGCCTTCGTATTCGACCTCGATGCCGCCATCTTCGATCTTAGTGACGGTGACGGTGATAACCGAACCACGCTTCACGCCGCCGATGGCTTCGGCATAGGGATCGCCGCCCATGGCTTTGATCGAGAGCGAGATACGCTCTTTCTCGACGTCAACCTCGGTAACCTTGGCTTTGACGACATCGCCCTTGCGGTAGTTCTGGATGGCATCTTCGCCACGTTCGTCCCACGACAGGTCGGAGAGGTGAACCATGCCGTCGATATCGCCCGGCAGGCCGACGAACAGACCGAATTCGGTGATGTTCTTGACCTCGCCCTCGACTTCGGTGCCTTCCGGGTGGGTCTCGGCGAAGACTTCCCACGGGTTGCGCTGGGTCTGCTTGAGGCCAAGCGAGACGCGGCGCTTGTTGCTGTCGATCTCGAGAACCATGACGTCGACTTCCTGGCTCGTCGAGACGATCTTGCCGGGGTGGACGTTCTTCTTGGTCCAGGACATTTCGGAGACGTGCACTAGGCCTTCAACACCGGCTTCCAGCTCCACGAAGGCGCC
>JALRLK010000189.1 GCA_023254495.1 Marivivens sp.
TCATGAAGTCGATCGGGGCATATTGCTCGCCCATCGCCATGAACTTGATCGCGTTGACCAGCGACTTGGCCGAAAGCGTTTTCGGAAGGAAGCCGGCAGCACCCATTTCACGACACCGCCAATCCCGGCGCGAACAAAAACGCAGCCCAGGCTGTCGACGTACTGAACACCGGTAAAGCTCTGCGGCGGCTCTTCGGCGGGAAAGAAGGAATAGCTCGTCTGTCCTGACGCAATCTGGCCACTCGCGACAACGAATGCCGGGGCCAATGCTTTCAGATGCGTGCGCGCCATGCTCATCCCCCAAAGAAATTGGGGTGATTCTGCCGGACAATTGCCTGTGAGTAAAGGAATTGTTCCTCTATTTTGTGCCGAACATACGGTCGCCCGCATCCCCTAGTCCCGGAACAATATATCCATGGTCGTTAAGGTGACTATCTACCGCTGCTGTGACGATCGGTACATCCGGATGCGCCTCTTTCATCCGCTGGACGCCCTCGGGCGCGGCCAGAAGGCAGAGAAACCGGATGTTCTTGGCGCCTGCCTTCTTCAGAAGGTCAATCGCCGCCGCGGAGGAATTGCCGGTGGCCAGCATGGGATCGACGACAATGGTCACACGGTCCTCAAGCTGGGTCGGAACCTTGAAGTAATACTGCACCGGCATGAGCGTCTCGGGATCGCGGTAGAGCCCGACAAACCCCACCCGCGCGGCGGGGATCAGCTCGAGAATACCGTCAAGAAGCCCATTGCCCGCCCGCAGGATCGAGATAAGCGCAAGCTTCTTGCCCTCGATCACCGGCGCGTCCATCTCGCACAAGGGCGTCTCGATGCGCTTGGTGGTCATCGGCAACTCGCGGGTAACCTCATAGGCCAGAAGCAGGCTGATTTCGCGCAGAAGCTGGCGGAACGAGGCGGTCGAAGTATCCTTCTCGCGCATCAGGGTCAGCTTGTGCTGAACCAGCGGGTGATCGACGACGGTCAGATGGTGATCGGTCATTGTGCAGCCTCCAGTTTCTTGGCGATGCGCTCGCGCGTGGCCGCATCGCAGAAGGCGGCCTCAAGCGCTGTCTTGTTGAGTTCGGCGAAATCGGCCTCGTCCCAGCCGTAGTTCTCGGCCATCATATCGTATTCGCGCGTCATGGTGGTGTGAAAGAAAGGCGGATCGTCGGTCGAAACAGTGACCTTCACCCCGCGGTCCCGCAGAAGGCGGATCGGGTGCTTTTCCCAGCTTTCTACTGCGTTAAGAAAAACATTCGAGCCGGGGCAAACCTCGAGAACGATCCCCTGCTCGGCAATCTGATCGACCAGCGCGAGATCCTTGGCCGCGTTGATCCCGTGACCGATGCGCTCGGGGCGCAGATCACGGATCGTATCGGCCACCATATCCGGCCCGCCCCATTCGCCGGCGTGGCAGGTGATCCGCAGGCCGGCTTCGCGCGCCATATCAAAGCTATAGGCGAAATCGCCGGGGCGGCCCATCAGCTCAGCCCCCGCCATGCCGAAACCGGTTATGAAATCGCCCTTGGTTTCCACCGCGCAACGGGCCACCGTTTTCGCCTGTTCCGGGCCGTTGTGGCGAATACAGGTGATGATGCCCTTCAGCGTGATACCAAAATCCCGCTCCGCCTGCGCGGCGGCATCGGTCATCGCACCCAGATAATCGCGCCATGCCTCAAGATCGCCGCCACCGCAGAAATCGGGTGAGAGGAAGGTCTCCAAATAGATCACACCGTTCGCGGCGCTTTCTTCAAGGACGGCCAGAACAAGGCGGCGGAAATCCTCGGGGCCCTGAAGCGTAGTGCAGGCGGCCTCGTAGACGCGTAGGAAATGGTCGAAATCGCGGTAGGCATAGCCCCCCTGTTCATCGAATATCTTATGGATATCTATGCCTTTTTCCTTGGCGAGGCCGCGGATGAAGGCGGGCGGTGCGCCGCCTTCGAGGTGAAGGTGCAATTCAAGTTTGGGGTAGGAACGATAACTCACAGGAAACTCCGTCCGGGGCCTTGCGAAGGAACCCCGAGATAGGTGGCGATGCTGGCCGCGACGTCGGTGAAGGCAATGGTGCCGATGGCGCGGGGGCCAATGCCGTGGACTAAGACCGGCACCTGCTCGCGCGTGTGGTCGGTGCCGATCCATGTCGGATCGTTGCCGTGATCGGCGGTGACGATCAGAAGATCGTCTGCCTTCAGGCGCGGCAAGATCTTCGATAGTTCGACGTTAAACCATTCCAGATGCCGCGCATAGCCCGAGACATCGCGTCGGTGGCCATATTCGCTGTCGAACTCGACGAAATTGGCGAAGGTGAACGATCCGTCCTCGGCGCTGTCGACCAAAGCCGAGAGATCCTGCATCAGATTTGCATCCGACCCTTTCGTCACATCGTCGATCCCGCGCATCGAGAAAATATCGCCGATTTTGCCCACCGCATGGACCTTGCAGCCCGCCTCGTGCAGCCAATCACAAAGCGTTGGCGCGGGCGGGGCGATGGCGAAATCCTTGCGGTTGGCCGTGCGCTTGAAACCCTCTTCGACCGAGCCCAAAAACGGCCGCGCAATCACCCGGCCGACTTTCATCTCGTGCAACAGCGGCGCGACCGACTTGCACATTTTCAACAATTTCTCGAGGCCAAAGGCCGATTCATGAGCTGCAATTTGCAGAACGCTGTCAGCGGAGGTGTAACAGATGGGCCAGTCGGACTTTAAATGCTCGGCCCCGAAATCAGCGATGACCTTGGTCCCCGAGGCATGGCAATTGGCGAGGATTCCTTCCGTTCGGGCCGCCTCACAGAGCGCTTTGGTGACATCCTCGGGGAAGGCTGGATAGGTGTCGGGGAAGGTATGCCACTCCCACGGCACCGGAACGCCGGCAAGCTCCCAATGGCCCGAGGGCGTATCCTTGCCGCGCGAGATTTCGCGGGCTACGGCCCATGCGCCGGAAGGCTCGGCATCAAGGCCAGGCGTGGTGATACCCGTCGAATGCCGGATCGCCGCGCCAAGGCCCAGCGCATCCAGCACGCCGACCTTCAACGGCCCGCTCCGCCCCTCTTCCACCTCGCCTGCCGCACAGGCCGCCACGATATGCCCTAGCGTATTCGCGCCAACGTCGGGCACATCGCCATTGAAATAGCGATCCGCATCCGGCGCGCCGCCGATGCCAACGCTGTCGATCACAATGAGAAAGGCGCGCGCCATCAGCCGATCACCTCGCGAATGAGTGGGCGCACTTTCGGCTTGTCGCCGATCCTGATCGCCGCAAGGATCGCCGCTTCGGCCTCTTGCGCTGCGGCATCGCTTCGGGCGTGGACCTGACATATCCGGTCGCCGTGCGCGAATTTCGTTCCCAAGGGCGCGAATTCGGTGATACCTACCGAAGGATCGATCTTGTCGGTCTCGACCCGCCGCCCGCCGCCGAGGCCAACGACCGTCAGACCCAGCGCCTCGCCATTCACCGAAGCGAGATGCCCGCTTTCGGGCGCGACCACATCGCGGATCACTGGCGCCTTGGGCAGATGCGTGTGCCAGTCGGCCTCCATATCCGGCGGCCCGCCCAATTCGGCCACAAGCCTCGAGAAGCGTTCCATCGCCTGCCCGCTGTCGATCGCCTTTGCCACGGCCGCTTCGCCCTCATCCTCGGCTTCAACGCCCGCGAGCGAGAGGAGCTTCCCGCCGAGCGCCACTGTGAGGTCGTAAAGCCTTGGCGCGGCAACACGATTTCCGGCGAGCACCTCCATGCAAACCGCCACCTCGAGCGCATTGCCCATCACCGGCGCGAGCGGTTCGTCCATATCAGAGATCAACGCGGCGGTCGGGCTGCCTGCCCCATTTGCGGTTGTGACCAGCGCGGTTGCCAGCCTGCGGGCGTCGTCCAGCTCACCGTCACCTTCCAGCCCGGCACCGATCTCGATGCCGCGCAGGTGCTGGTGCAGAACCGCGTCGCCGCCGCCGAGGCCCGGCTGCCGGCGGATGTGCGCGCGCTCGGCATCCAGACGCGCAAGGCCTCGCCCGACCTGATGATGGTCATCAACATGATCTCG
>JALRLK010000166.1 GCA_023254495.1 Marivivens sp.
AACCGCCGTGTACGTCTTTCGGCCCGTTGCGGCCCACGAGGAGGCCGCTCACCTGCAGGTGCTGTTCCTCGGGTTCACCGCCGTGGAAGGCATGGCCCACCTCGAATAGCGCCAGATCCATGAAGCCCCGCGCCTGATTCCGCGCCGCGGCCCGCAGGAGGCCCGGAAGCAGATCGGGGCGCATATGGCTCATGTCGCTCGAGATCGGGTTCTCGAGTTTGGAGGCATCATCGCCGCCGCCGAAGAGCGAGGCCGCCGCTTCGTCGATGAAGGAATAGGTCACGCATTCGTTGTAGCCGAGCGCAGCCGCCGTGCGCCGCGCCGCGGTCGCGCGGACCTGGCCTGCGGTCAGGATCGGCTTCGGCACACCGGGCAGAGCACGCGCCATCGGCCGACCGACCAGCTTGGTCAGAGAAGCGATGCGGGCGACCTCTTCAACGAGATCCGCCTCGCCCTGAACGTCCGAGCGCCACGTCGGCACATGGGCCATGTTGCCCTCAAGCCGGAAGCCCAGCGCCGTCAGCGTCTGGCGCTGCTCGGCCTCGGGGATTTCCATGCCGACGAGGGATTGCACGCGGGCCGGTTCGAGCCGGTAGGCGCGCGACACATCAGGCACAGCGCCCGCGACGACAACCTCGGACGCCTCGCCACCTGCATAATCGACGATCATCCGCACGGCGTGCTCAAGCCCCTCGGGGGTGAAGGCCGGATCGACGCCACGCTCAAAGCGATAGCGGGCATCGGAATGGATCTTGAGCTTGCGCCCCGTGGTCGCGATCTGGACCGGATCCCAATAGGCGCTTTCGACGAAAACGTTGACCGTCTCCTCGGTGCAGCCCGTCACCTCGCCGCCCATGATCCCGGCGATGCTTTCCACGCCGGTCTCGTCGGAAATGGCGATCATGCCCGCTTCAAGGGTGTATTCCCTGTCGTCGAGCGCGACGATCTTTTCCCCGCCCTTGGCGCGGTGCACCCGCAGGTCGCCCTTGACCTTGTCAGCATCGAACACGTGCAGCGGGCGGTTCTGGTCGTAGGTGAAATAGTTGGTCACATCGACGAGGAAGGAAATCGGCCGCAGGCCAATCGCCCGAAGCTGCGCCTGCAGCCAAGCGGGCGAGGGGCCGTTCTTCACGCCGCGGATCAACCGACCATAGAAAACCGGGCATCCATCGGCGGTATCGTCATCAATCGACACATTTACAGGTGAGGCAAAGCTCGCCTCGACCGGAGTCACGGTGCAGGGCTTGAGCTTGCCCAGCCCCCGAGCCGCGAGGTCGCGGGCGATCCCGCGCACGCCGAGGGCGTCGCCGCGGTTGGGGGTGATGGCGATCTCGATCACCGGATCGACACGGGCCGGATCGTTCTTGCCAAGCCAATCGGCAAAGCTCTGGCCAACCTCGCCCGAGGGCAGTTCGATGATGCCATCATGCTCGTCGGACAGCTCGAGCTCGCGCTCGGAGGCCATCATGCCGTGGCTTTCCAAACCGCGGATCTTGCCCACGGACAGGGTCACGTCGATCCCCGGCACATAGTCGCCGGGCTTGGCGAGAACCACCGTGATCCCCGCCCGCGCATTGGGCGCGCCGCAGACGATCTGTTTCTCGCCCTCGTCGGTCTCGACCACGCAAACGCGCAGGCGATCCGCATCGGGATGCTGCACCGCGGATTTGACCTTGGCGATGGTGAAAGGCCGCAGCCTTTCCGCCGGGTTTTCGATGCCTTCGACCTCGAGCCCAAGATCGGTCAGCGCCTCGGCGATCTCATCGACCGTGGCGGAGGTCTCGAGGTGCTTCTTCAGCCAGGAGAGGGTGAATTTCATTTGGAGAGCCCCCCGTGCAGCGTCGGAACATCGAGCGCGGCAAAGCCGTAGTGGCGCAGCCAGCGCAGGTCGGAATCGAAGAAGGCGCGCAGGTCGGGGATGCCGTATTTCAGCATGGCGATCCGGTCGATGCCCATGCCGAAGGCAAAGCCCTGCCATTCATTCGGATCGACGCCCGCGTTTTGCAGAACCTTGGGATGCACCATCCCCGAGCCGAGGATTTCGAGCCAGTCGTCGCCCTCGCCCACCTTGAGCGTGCCGCCCTCCCACGAACAGCGGATATCGACCTCGGCCGAGGGCTCGGTGAAGGGAAAGTGCGAGGCGCGGAAGCGCAGATCGACGTGGTCGACCTCGAAATAGGCCTTCACGAATTCTTCGAGGCACCATTTGAGGTTGGCCATCGAGATATCCTTGTCGATGGCAAGGCCCTCGACCTGATGGAACATCGGCGTGTGGGTCTGGTCGTAATCGGCGCGATAGACGCGACCGGGCGCAATGATGCGAATGGGCGCGCCGTGCTTCTCCATCGTGCGGATCTGGACCGGCGAGGTATGGGTGCGAAGGACGTGCGGCGGGCGGTTATCGCCCTCGGCGCGGTGCACATAGAAGGTGTCCATTTCGGCGCGGGCCGGATGGTGGCCGGGGATGTTCAGCGCGTCGAAGTTGTACCAGTCGCTGTCGATCTGCGGGCCTTCGGCCACGGCAAAGCCCATATCGGCAAAGATCGCGGTAACTTCTTCGGTGACTTGGCTGATCGGGTGGATCGTGCCCGTGCGGCGATTGCGGGCCGGCAGGGTCACATCAAGCCATTCGCCGCGCAGCCGCTCGTCGAGCGCGGCATCGGCCAGCGCGGCCTTCTTGGCGGCCAGCGCGCTGTTGATCTCGTCCTTGAGCGCATTAAGCGCGGGGCCAGCCACCTGACGCTCTTCGGGGCTCATGCCGCCCAGCTCGCGCATCTTGAGGCTGATCTCGCCCTTCTTGCCGAGGGCGTTGATCCTTACATCCTCGATCGCGGCCTCGTCGGCTGCGGCGGCAATCAGGCCAAGGTATTTGCTTTTCAGATCGTCCATGTCTCGGGCGTCCTTGTTTATCTTGATGCGGTGCTATCCAACCGCGCCCTGCCCCGCAAGCGATCCGGGGCCCCTGTCATGCAAAAAGCCGCGAACCCCTGCGAGGGTCCGCGGCTTCGATTGTTTCACTCCGGTCCGGAGTTACGCGAGCGCGGCCTTCGCCTTGGCGACGATGGCGCTAAACGCTTCGGGCTCGTGCACGGCGAGATCGGCGAGAACCTTGCGGTCCACCTCGATGCCAGCCAGCGAGAGGCCGTTGATGAAACGCGAATAGGTCATGGTTTCATCGACCGAGCGAACACCGGCATTGATGCGCTGGATCCACAGGGCGCGGAAGTTCCGCTTGCGAACCTTGCGGTCGCGGGTCGCATACTGGTTGGCCTTGTCGACGGCCTGCTTGGCAACCTTGAAGGTGCGTGAGCGGCGGTCGAAATAACCTTTGGCCGCGTCAAGAATCTTCTTGTGACGGCGATGGGTGACGGTTCCACCTTTGGTACGGGACATCGTCTGGCCTCCTTAGCGGTCGTAGGGCATGTAGGACTTGACGATCTTCGCGTCGGGCGCGGAGAGGGTCGTGGTCCCACGAGCATCACGGATGAATTTGGTGGTGCGCTTGATCATGCCGTGGCGCTTGCCGGCCTGAGCGGTCTTCACCTTGCCGGTGGCCGTCATCTTGAAGCGCTTTTTGGCGCTCGACTTGGTCTTCATCTTGGGCATTTCCATCTCCTCTTTCGAGTTGGTCGTACGCGCGACTCGGCATGCCACTCTGGCCGGTCTCGCGGGTTGAGCGCGCCGTATAGGAGGGCGCGACGGTATTGGCAAGGGCTTTAGTTGATGTACTGCGCGATCACACGGACGAAAACATCCGGAATCGTATCGAAACCATAGGCATTGGGCCGCGCGTTCATCGCATGGGCCACCATCCCTCCGCCGATCACCAAGAGGGCCACGGCCATACGCGGCCCCCGACCCTCGGTAAAGGCGCTGATGATGGAAGGCGCGGCCAAACCGGCGACAACAAGCCCGATCACGAAAAACAGGTCTGGATCCAAAAGATCACCCTCCCTTTTCAGGTGGGGCAATCCTAGTCGTGATGGGAGCTGTATATCAAACGTTCATCACAAGGTGCCACCCGCAGGATGTTGGTCGAACCGGGCGTATTGAAGGGCACACCTGCGGTTACAACGATCATGTCGGTATCGGTGGCAAGCCCCTCGGCCTTGGCGGCGCGCACCGCGTTGACCACGGCCGACTTGAAGCGATCGACATTTCCGGTGATGACGCAGCTCGTCCCCCAGCTGAGGCAAAGACGGCGGGCCGTCTTTTCGAGCGAGGTCAGGGCAATGATCGGAACGCGCGGGCGTTCGCGGGCCACCAGAAGTGCTGTGGTGCCAGACTGGGAAAAGCAGGCTATGGCCTTGATATTGGTCGTCTCGGCAATTTCGCGAGCGGCGGCCACGATGCCATCGGCAACGCTCTTGCGCTTGGCCTTGCGGCTGGCTTCGATGATCTCGGTATAGGTCGGATCGCTTTCGACTTCTTTGGCAACATTGGCCATGGTCGTCACCGCCTCGACCGGATAGTCGCCCGCCGCGCTTTCGGCTGAAAGCATGATCGCATCTGCGCCCTCATAGATAGCGGTCGCCACGTCCGAAACCTCGGCGCGGGTCGGCATCGGGCTTTCGATCATGGATTCGAGCATCTGGGTGGCCACGATCACCGGCTTTGCAGCTTCGCGGCACTTGCGGACAAGCTGTTTCTGGATCGGCGGCACGTTCTGGACCGGCAGCTCGACCCCCAAATCGCCCCGCGCCACCATGATGCCGTCGGAGGCCGCCAGAATGTCATCAAAGGCTTTGACCGCAGCAGGCTTTTCAATCTTCGACAGAATCGCTGCACGCCCTTTGGCAAGGGTGCGGGCCTCTTCAACATCGGCCGGTCGCTGTACGAATGAGAGCGCCAGCCAGTCGACACCCAGCTCGCAAACAAACTCAAGGTCTTTGCGGTCTTTGGCCGAGAGCGCCGCCAGCGGCAGAACCACGTCAGGCACGTTGACACCCTTGCGGTTGGAAATAGTGCCGCCAACTTCCACGATGCAATCGGCGAAATCGCGGCCGCAATCTTTCACCCGCAGCCTTATCTTGCCGTCATTCACAAGAAGAGTCGCGCCCGGCTCGAGCGCATCGAAGATTTCCTTGTGCGGCAGCAGAACCCGCTTGTTACTGCCGGGTTCGTCCTTGAGGTCGAGCCGGAAGGCTTGGCCGATAACTAGCTCTTCCTCGCCATTTGCAAAGGCGCCAACGCGCAGCTTCGGACCCTGAAGATCGGCCAGAATAGCGATCGGCGAGCCGAGGTCTTTCTCGACCTTGCGGATGATCGCATGACGGGCAGCGATTTCGGAATGATCCCCATGGCTCGTGTTGAGCCGGAACACATCTGCGCCGGCCTCGAAGAGCGCGCGGATCATTTCGTAATCATTGGACGCAGGGCCGAGTGTGGCGACAATCTTGACTTTGCGGTGACGTCTCATCGAACGGATCCTCGTTCTGTACTGGCTAGCGATGTTATCGCTAACATCACCTTCGGCGCCTTTATTGCTCAATTCACTTCTTTCGGCAACTAGCCTATTTGCAGCCAGAAGCAGACCACAAGGGCGAACCGCCATATGCAGAACGAATCCTTTGAAATCGTCGGAGAAGGCCGGAACTCGCGTTGGCTGATTGCCTGCGATCACGCTTGCAATCGCGTGCCCGACTGGATTGGAGGCGGGGATCTCGGAATCTGTGCCGATGATATGGAACGCCACATAGCCTATGATGTGGGCGCCGCCGGAGTGACCCGCGCTTTGGCCGACCTTCTGGATGCACCCGCCATCCTGTCTCGTTTCTCGCGCCTAGTTATCGATCCGAACCGCGGCGAAGACGATCCGACCCTTCTGATGCGGCTCTATGACGGGACAATCATTCCCGCCAACCGCAACGCCAACCACGAAGACCTCGAGCTCCGCCTCAATCGGCTCTACCGGCCCTACCATGCCACCTATGCCATGCTGGCCGCCGCGCGCGACGATCGGGTGATCTGCGCCGTTCACAGCTTTACACCCCAGCTGCGCGGCCGCCCGCCCCGCCCTTGGCAGATCGGCATCCTGCACTCGCATCTCGACACGCGTCTCGCCGATATTCTGATCGACCGCCTGCGGCAGGAACCCGATCTCTGCGTCGGCGACAACGAGCCCTACAACGGCCACCTGCCCGGCGACGCGATCGACCGGCACTCGCTTCAGGCGGGCCGGCCGAATGTGCTGATCGAAATCCGCAACGACCTCATCAAGACACCGGACGCGCAACAGGCTTGGGCCCAGCGGCTCGCCCCGATCCTTGACGAGGTGCTTGCGGCGAGCGGTCTCTAGACTAGGCCGGAACAGTGGCGGCCCTGTCTGCGTGTTTGCGTGCAGATGAAGAAGAACGCCCAACGATGGCGGGTGCCTAGTGGATCAGACGATCGTCGGTGAGCGCATGGACCATGAAAAGGGCGAAGTCGGTCCTGCGTGTAAGGTTTGATGCCAGAACCGGATCCCCGACATGGCGCGACCAGACCGGTAGGCCCTCACTCTCGCCTTCTTCAAGGTCCGATCCGCGCACGACGGTCCAGAGTCTGTCGGACGAAAAGATCATATCGGTTGCCCTGACCTGATCCTCGAGGTCAACGAAGCACAGCCAGCGGGCCACCTTGCCAAGGCCGATATTATCGGGCCGCAGGAAACCGAAACCTTCGTTGGCGCCCTCAACCAGCTTGGCATCGGCGTTAGCAAAGCCAATATCCGGCTCAGCTGTTCGAGCTACATGGCGATGTGGGCGATGGCCAAGCTCGGTCTGGGCCTCGCCATGATCGACGAGCGCGTGGGCGACGCCGATCCGGCGATGGCCCGCGCGATCGAGGATCACGCCGCCTTTG
>JALRLK010000064.1 GCA_023254495.1 Marivivens sp.
CATTGCCTCACTCCCTCATTTGAATTTCAGCTTCGCCGCCACGATCGAAACCATGGCTGTCGTCGATACCAGATTGGCGATGATCAAAGGCCAGTCCACGATCATCAACCCGTAAATCAGCCACAGGATCACCGTCGCCAGAAACATCAGATTCGTCACCAGCGAAAGCGACTTCGTGTCCTTCGTTTTCCACACCAGAACCGCCTGCGGAATCCAGCAAATCGTGCCCAGAAATGCCGCCGAATAGCCGATTGCCAGTGAAAGCGTCATCTCACACCCCGGCCACGTGTTTCTGGAACGTCTGGAACGCACGGCCCCAAACGCCCTGATCCAAGGCGTCGAGCGTCAGAAGATGTGGCAGCAATTGCGCCGCGAAATCTTCCGAGGATTCCTTCGGCAGCATCGAGGGCAGGTTGTCGATCGCCATCACGTCGAGTGGCGGCGCATCATGCACCCGGATCACAGGCTCCGCCCAAGTCGTCGTGCGGTCATAAACCTTCAACGGCGAGAAATCTGAGGTCGGATCGCAGGCGATATCCCCGATTGCCGTCAACCGCCGCTCGGAAGTCGGTGCATCTTCCGCCACGAACACCGGGCAACCCGGCATCGCGAGAATCGAATTGAGGAAAATGTCGTGCTGCAGCACTTCCGGGAACGGCCCGCCCGACTTCGTTTCCGCGATATCCCAGCGCGTCACCGGCATGGAAAGCGCCTCGCAGAGGTCAGACGCCCCGCGCCCCACACGCCCCAAGGCCCCGATCACGATGGCCGAAGGCACGCGCCCGCCAAGCTGCGCGAGCTCCTCTTCCAGCTCTGCCACCAAGGCATCGCGGCTCGGATATACGCCCACGGGCCCGCACACTTCAGCCCATTGCTGCGCAAGCCACGCTTTCACAGTCACCGCAGCGCCCGCAAAGCCCGCCCAATAGCCAAAGGCCGCCACACGCCGCCCGTTCTCGTCAACGAGGTATTCGAGATCATACATCTCGCCACCCCCCGCCTTGAACCGTTTCAAGAGTTCCCGCCCCGCAGGCTGGCCCTTATAGGCATGCCCGAAGAGGATATGGCGATGCGGCAGCGGCGTGCCGTCTTCCGGCAATTCCTTCAGCCCGAAGATGATCGCGTCCCGCGGCGCCGACGGCCACGAAGCTTCCGGCGCGATTTCAGCGCCCGCCGCGCGATAGCCCTCGATGGGGATCGCCCGCGTCCGGCTTTCCTCGACCGTCAGCCGGAACCCCTTCGCGATCAGTGCCGCCGCCCCCTCGGGGGTCAGCCCCACACGATCCTCGTTCGGCCGCTGCTCGGCGCGCACCCAGATATGTTGCATCGGTCATCTCCTGACATTCGTCGCGGACACTACGCCCCTCCGCAGTGGCCCGAAAGGGGGTCAGACATGGGTTCGTGCAAATCTCCGCTCCGGCACATCAAGATGCGGCACCGCATTGAACTGCACGAGGATCGGCTGCCCCGCTACAGGGTGCAACTGGTGCACAGAGGTGTTCATGATCGCAAGGCAAGCATGCGCCATTGTCTCGATCGAAAGCCCCATCACCTGCCGCATCACCATCCCGATCAACCCGCCCGAGGTCACCACCACCGCAGGCCCCGCCCCTTGGGCAATCTCTGCCATCGCCGCCGCCACCCGCGCTTCGAAGGCGTCAAACCCTTCGGGCGCTGCTGGCAAAGCGTCCTCCTGCCAGAGCTTGAAAAGTTTCGGCATATGGCGCGCGAATTCCTCGCGATCTCCCGGATGCTTCAGCCCATGCACCCGCTCGGCAATCTCCGCCATCCCGAAATAGGACATCTCGTTGAGCCGCGCGTCTTCCACCACTGGAAGCCCCAAGGCCATCCCCGCCGCTGTCTCGCGATGCCGCCGCAAGGTGCCGGAATAGACCCGCATCACCGGCTCCTCCACCGCCCGGAAATGCTCGCCCAACCACCGCGCCTGCTGATGGCCCAAATCCGACAAACGGTCATAACCCTCTTCATCGCGCGCTGAAGAATTGGCCTGCCCATGCCGGATAAGGGTGATCGTGCTCATGTCGCGCTCCTGTGTTCACCCCCAGCTACAAAGCGCGCGCCTGCCCCGCAAGCCGAACCCCGCGTCTCTTGCTTTCTGAAATATCCCCGCCGGAGGCATCCGCCCGCGCCAGAAGCGCCACGCGGGCGGTCTGTGCCTTATTTCAACACCGCGCGTACAGCCTTGGCCGTGGCGGTTACCACCATCTCTACTTCGGCTTCGGTGATGCAGAAGGGCGGCGCATAGCCGATGATATCGCCCTGCGGCATGGCGCGCGCAATCACCCCGATCTCCGCCATCTTCGCGGCAATCGCAGGCCCGATCTTGCGCGCCGGATCGAAGAAGCTGCGGCTATCGCGGTCTTCCACCAGTTCCACCGCGCACATCATCCCCTCGCCCCTCACTTCGCCCACGTGGTGATGATCGGCCAAAGCGTCCCGCAATCCGGCCTTGAGCATCGCGCCCATGCGCCCCGCGTTCTCCACCAACCCCAATTCGTCGATCAGCTTGAGGTTCGCCACCCCCGCCGCCGCGCCGATCGGGTGGGCCGAATAGGTCCAGCCATGGCCGATAGGGCCGTTTTCATCCGTCCCCTGTTCCAGCACCTTCCACACCCGGTCCGAAACAATCGACCCCGAAAGCGGCGCGTAGGCCGAGGTGAGCCCCTTCGCGATGGTGATGAAATCCGGCCTGATCCCGTAATGATCCGAGCCGAACATCGAGCCCAACCGCCCGAACCCCGTCACCACCTCGTCGGCAATCAGCAGGATATCATACTTCTTCAGCACCGCCTGGATTGCCGCCCAATAGCCTGAAGGCGGCGGCACAATCCCGCCCGTGCCCAGCACAGGCTCCCCGATGAACGCGGCCACCGTGTCCGGCCCTTCGGCAAGGATCAACTCCTCCAACCGCGCCGCACATTGCGCGCTGAACGCCTCTTCCGAAAGCCCCGCATCATCGCGGCGGAAATAATAGGGCGCATCCGTGTGGATCACCTGCGCCAAGGGCAGATCGAATTTTTTGTGGAAAAGCTCCAGCCCCGTCAGCGATCCGGTCATCAACCCCGAACCATGATACCCCCGCCACCGGCTGATTATCTTCTTCTTCTCGGGCCGCCCGAGGATGTTGTTGTAATACCAGATCAATTTGACATTGGTCTCGTTCGCGTCCGACCCGCCAAGGCCGAAATAGACCTTCGACATATGAGCCGGCGCACGATCCAGAACCATTTTGGCGAGCGTGATCGACGCCTCCGACCCATGCCCCGCATAGGCGTGATAATAGGCCAGCTCGCGGGCCTGCTCGGCAATCGCCTCGGCGATCTCTTGGCGGCCATAGCCCACGTTCACGCAGTAAAGCCCCGCAAAAGCGTCGAGCAGTTTCCGCCCGTCGCGATCCTCGATGAACACGCCCGAAGCGGTGCGGATCACCCGCTGCGGCAGGTTCCCGCGGGCAAACTCGGCCAGATGCGTCGAAGGGTGAAAGAAATTCTCCCGATCCCATTTTTCCAGTTGGTCGTTGTGGAGCATCTCTTCTTCCTTCTGAATTTCCCGACGCTTGCGAGCCACCAAGTGTCGCCCGTTTGCAGACAAACCGCGGATCGGTGTTAAGTTGGCCCAAACACAAAGCAAAGCTGCCCCGAGGTCAACCAGATGGAGCGGCGCGCCAAAGGGGGAAACCGACATGCCTGCCGCCAATCCTGCGTTCACGACCCGCGAATACGACCGCCGCATCGCCAAAACCCGCGCGGCGATGGCCAAGGCAGGCGTCGATGTGATGTTCGTCGAAGACCCTTCCAACATGGCTTGGCTCACCGGCTATGACGGCTGGTCCTTCTACGTTCACCAAGGCGTGATCCTCGGGATGAAGGGCGAGCCGGTCTGGTGGGGCCGCAACATGGACGCCAACGGCGCACGCCGCACCGCGTGGCTTTCCGAGGCCAGCCTGCGCCCCTATGGCGACCAATATGTGCAATCGACCGTCCGCCACCCGATGCAGCACCTCGCCGCTCTGCTGAAGGAACTCGGCTTTGAAAAGGCCCGCATCGGTGTCGAGATGGAGAATTACTATTTCTCCGCCAAGGCTTATACGACCCTTCTGGCCGAACTGCCGAACGCCGATATCATCGACGCAACCGCGCTGGTGAACTGGCAGCGGGCGGTGAAATCCGACGAAGAGATTGCCTTCATGCGCCGCGCCGCGCGGATTGCGGAAAGGATGATCGACGGGGCGATCGACCGCGCCGAGCCGGGCCTGAAGAAGAACGAACTTGTCGCCTCGATCTATGCCGATGCCCTGACCGGCGCCGAAGGTCATTGGGGCGATTATCCCGCGATTGTGCCGATGTGCCCCTCCGGCGCCGATGCCTCCGCCCCTCACCTGACTTGGGATGGCGAGACCCTCAAGCGCGGCGAATGCACCTTTTTCGAGCTGGCCGGCGTCTATCGCCGCTATCACACGCCCTTCTGCCGGACGGTTTTCCTCGGCACGCCCCCTGACGACATGATCCGCGCCGAAGCGGCGCTGGTTGAAGGCCTCGAGGCAGGGCTTAACGCCGCCCGCGCCGGCAACCGCGCCTGCGATATCGCCAATGCGCTGGGCGGTGTTCTGGAAAAGGCGGGCATCACCCGCGGCGCCCGCTGCGGCTATCCCATCGGCCTGAGCTACCCGCCCGACTGGGGCGAGCGCACCATCTCGCTCCGTTCCGAGGATGAAACGGTGCTCGAACCGGGCATGGCCTTCCATTTCATGCCCGGCATCTGGCAGCCGACTTGGGGCCTCGAGATCACCGAGCCGATCCTGATCCGCGAAAGCGGCCCTGCCGAGCCCTTCTGCCACCGCCCGCGCAAGCTCTTTGTGAAGGATTGACGATGAGCGCCGTCCTGACAGAACGCTCGGTCGAGTTCCTCCGCGATCTCATCGCTTTTCCAACAATCTCGACCGACAGCAACCTCGCGATGATCGACTACCTCGCCGAGCGCCTCGCCTCCCTTGGCGCCCGAGTCATCATCACCCGCGACGAGGCGGGCGAGAAGGCCAATGTCTTCGCGACCTTCGGGCCGGATGTGAAGGGCGGCGTCCTCCTCTCGGGCCACACTGATGTGGTCCCCGTCACGGATCAGGACTGGACGACCGATCCCTTCGCGCTCACCGAGGCCGAGGGCCTCCTCTACGGGCGCGGCACTTGCGACATGAAGGGCTTTATCGCCGCCGCCATGGCCTTGGCCGAAAGCGTCGATCCCGCGGCCCTCAAGCGTCCGCTGCATTTCGCCTTCACCCACGATGAGGAAACCGGCTGCCTTGGCGCGAGCCACCTCGTGAAAGACCTCGAGGCCCGCGGCATCGTCCCAGATATCGCCATCATCGGTGAGCCCACCGAGATGAAGATCATCGAAGGCCACAAGGGCTGCTACGAATACACCACTCGCTTTACCGGCCTCGAAGGCCACGGCTCGGCCCCCGATCTCGGCGTCAACGCCGCTGAATACGCCGTGCGCTATGTGAGCCGCCTCATGTCGCTGCGCGAGGGCCTCGTCGCCCGCACGCCTGCGGGCAGCCGCTTTGAGCCCCCCTATACAACCATCAACATCGGCCGCATCTCGGGCGGGGTCGCGCATAACGTCATCGTCGGCAAGGCTGAGGTCGATTGGGAAATGCGCCCCGTGCAGGTTTCCGATGCCGATTTCGTCAAGGCCGAGATCGGCCGCTATTGCGAAGAGGAACTCCTCCCCGCCATGCGCCGCGTCCATCCTTCGGCCTCGATCAGCACAACGGCGATTGGCGAGGTCGCGGGCCTTGAGCCGATGGAACACAACGCCGCCCGCGAGCTGGTAGCTGAGCTTACCGGCGCCAACAGCGCCGAGACCGTGCCCTTCGGCACCGAGGCGGGCCTCTTTCAGGCGCTCGGAAGCCATGTCGTCGTCTGTGGCCCCGGCTCGATCCGTCAGGCGCACAAGCCCGACGAGTTCCTCTCCCGCGACCAGCTGGCGCTTTGCTGCGATATGCTGGCGAAACTGGGCGAGCGCCTCAGCCGCTAGCACCCGTGGCCGCGGTCATAGGCATTGACCGGCGGCACCTCATGGGCAAAGGCAGGGTTCTGGAACACCTCGATCAACAGGGGATGGCAGGAGGCCTTGTCAGACGTATGCTCGTCCCCGCAATCGCCGCCGGGGCAGGCGGAGAGGCCGACAATCAGATCAATCTCGGCCATGAACTCGAGATAATCGCCCGGCTGCACCGGGCTTGCCTTCATGAAATATTGATGCGTGTCGGCGGTAAAGCCTGTGCACATGAAGACGTTGAGGACGTCATGCACCAAAGGCTCGGCCTCGGCGAGCGACATCCCCGCGTAATCGGCCAAGGCCCGCGTCATGTTGGAATGGCAGCAATAGTGATAGTCCGTCCCGTTCAAGAGCCGCCCCGTATAGGGATCGCAGCGCGTGCCGATCACGTCATGCACCGAGCCGCCGAAGGCATCGAAGCCATACCAGTCGAGCGTATCGGCAATGATCGTCGCCATCGGGCGCATGAAGGGCAGGCGCGACCAGAGCCTGTCGCCGGTCGACAGATGCGTGCCGTGCAAGGCGCGGGTCTTGCCCGAGAAGAAATGCTCCTTGAGGTCGGCGGCATTCCAGAGGTTGAGATCGCCCACCTGCGCCCCTTCGGTGCAGGTGATGCGAAAGAAACTGCCCGCCGGCGCCTCGATACACCGCGCATCGCGTGGCGGCACCAGAACCTCGCCGATCTTTTCCGCCCCCGCGCGGCCCGCTTGCATCCCCGCAAGGTCGGGCATCGGCAGGGCGTCGATCGGATAACAGATCGTCGGCCGGATCGCGCGGCGCGCCTCGGCGTCTTGCGGGGCAGGGGTTGTAGGGTTTTGCGGCTTCATGGTCGGCACCTTTCCTCTGGCCTGCCCATTGGTATCCGCCGCGCGATGCGACGCAAGGCCCAAACCAACGCCATTCCCCTTGCAAAATGGCGCGTTCGCGGTCATTGACCCGTTCTGAAACAGAGCCAGATACCCATGACCGAACTCGACCATATCCGCAATTTCTCGATCGTTGCCCATATCGACCACGGCAAGTCCACGCTGGCCGACCGGCTGATCCAGGAAACCAAAACGGTGGCCGACCGTGACATGAAGGCCCAGCTCCTAGACTCGATGGATATCGAGCGCGAGCGCGGCATCACCATCAAGGCCAACACCGTGCGGATCGACTATGTCGCCCAGAACGGCGAGAAATACGTCTTGAACCTCATCGACACCCCCGGCCACGTCGATTTCGCCTATGAGGTCTCCCGCTCGATGCGCGCGGTCGAAGGCTCGCTTCTGGTGGTCGACAGCACCCAAGGTGTCGAGGCCCAGACCCTAGCCAACGTCTATCAGGCGATCGACGCCGACCATGAGATCGTGCCGATCCTCAACAAGATCGACCTGCCCGCCTCGGAATGCGACCGCGTGGCCGAGCAGATCGAAGACGTGATCGGCATCGACGCCTCGAACGCGATCCGCGTCTCGGCCAAGGCGGGTATCGGCATCGTCGACACGCTCGAAGCCATCGTTCACCGCCTTCCCGCCCCGAAAGGCGACCGCAACGCGCCCTTGAAGGCCATGCTGGTCGACAGCTGGTATGACAGCTATCTCGGCGTTGTCGTCATGATCCGCGTGATGGACGGCGTGATCCGCAAGGGCGACCGCATCAAGATGATGCAGACGGGCGCGATTTATGGCGTCGATACGCTCGCCGTGCTTAAGCCCCAGATGGTCGCCATCCCCGAGCTTGGCCCCGGTGAGATCGGCGTTTTCACCGCCTCGATCAAGCAGGTCCGCGATACCAAGGTGGGCGATACGATCACCCACGAGAAAAAGGGCTGCGAAAAGCCGCTGCCGGGCTTCAAACCCTCGATCCCCGTGGTGTTCTGCGGCCTCTTTCCTGTCGACGCCAACGATTTCGACGACCTGCGCGACGCAAAGCTTTTATAGCGGTTTCCTTCCGCTTCGTGCAGTTATTTTGGAAGATGGATATTTGGCAGGTCCAAAATGCCCCTGCTGAAGTCCTCTTGATCATACACATTTTTGATCGTGTAAAAGAAGAAGT
>JALRLK010000142.1 GCA_023254495.1 Marivivens sp.
TGGCTTCATTGAATGAGTATCCGGACATCATACGCGCAATCATTGCGAGTATCGCCTGCGCGGCTGAGGCTATCGCGACTAGCTCCAACCTAGTCCACCTTCTTTCTTCGTAGCGACTTGAAACAAAGTCGGGAAGAATACGGATTCTTGGCTCGATTTCTGTCTGGTCAATTTTGCCGACGGCAACCAGCTCTTGAACTGCAACCTTCAGATTGTGGCCCACTTTGTTTCTTGCAAAGTCCTCATCTTTTCCGAGATGAAACAGTCCGGCTTTGACAGCGAGTTCCGCACAAAGGAGGGAAGACTGAACTGCTCCGGCAAGGCTTACGTTTCAACAAAGAGCCACCGCCATCGCCTGATTGTGAAAAGAAGCCATCCGAAAATATTTCATCGCCAACCCGTCTGGCTGAGAAAACCCCTCATAGTTGTGCAAGCATCCACCTATATCAAAAACCTCTAGCACACCTTTAAGAAACAGCTCGCCCTCTTCCCCACGGGAGAATATCCGGGATAGTTGGTTCTCATTTGCAGAGTTATGAGCTAGGAAATTGAGCTCGACCTCTCCGTAAACCAGAGGGAAGTCGACTCGGTAGAACATATCAAGATGACAGGAAATTCCTGTGTGAATCGCACCATTAGCCATCTCGTTCTTTGTGTAGAATTGTTTATGCAGGGCGAAGATTTCGTCGAGAAGCGGATCGTTTATCGGGCCAAGAACAAATGTGCGGCCCAACTTTTCACATGCTCTCTTTGGAACCTCGATTTAGCGCTGTTTTGGCTCAATCCCTTCGAGTGCGCACTCTCGATCAATTCGTTCGATCAACTCCGCAAGATCTACGGAGGAAGCGCTCACCCAATCACCCCCTCAAACTCCCGCCATTCGCCCTTGCTCATGCCGGAGGTTTCCTGCGTCACCTGTTCACCCTTGAGCATACGCCGCACGCAGTCAATCGCCTTTGAGGAGAGCGTCGCGCCGCCCATGCGGTAGTCTTCAAAGGCGCCATAGGCCGCGGGGACCCAATCGGCCACGAGCCGGCAGATCTCTTCGGCGTAGACGCGGATCTCGTATTGGGCGTGGGCGTCGGCGCGCAGGCGGAGGAAGTGGAAGAGGTTGTGCAGATCGACCTTCCAATACCACTGGGTATAGATATTGGCCGGAAGGTTCATCCGCGCAAGCTCGCGGGCGAGGCCCTGCTGGCCCTCCTGCCCGATCATCTCTTCATAGTGGTCATAGCAACGGGCGGCGTCGCCCTTGAGGTATTCAAGCACGCGGGCGGCCTCTTCGGCGGAAAGCGTCTCGCCGCGGCCCTGATTGTTGATGACCGATTGGGCGGCCAGCTGTTCGGGCGCGGGGATATAGAACTCGCGATCAAGGATAGAATAGCGGGCCGAGTATTCATTGACGTTGGCGGTGCGGTGGCGGATCCACTGGCGGGCGACGAAGACCGGCAGCTTCACGTGGAGCTTGATCTCGCACATCTCAAACGGCGTCGAATGCCAATGCCGCATCAGATAGCGGATCAGCCCCTCGTCGTTCTGCACCGATTTGGTGCCCTTGCCATAGGACACGCGGGCGGCCTGACAGATGGCGGCATCGTCGCCCATATAGTCGATCACCCGCACGAAGCCGTGGTCGAGCACCGGATTGATCTTGTAGAGATGCGCCTCCATCCCCTCGGACACCGCGCGCAGCGTGGGGCGCGGGTTGGCCCGCAGCTCGGCGATTTCGGCCTCTTGTTCGGGGGTGACGGGCATTGGGCTCTCCTTCGGCGCGGGAAAATATGAGTCGGTTGAAACTATATCTTCGGCTTGGCCGTGACAAAACCTCAATATCCTGCGGTGCGAGGCCGATTTGCCGCATTTTCGGCCATAGTTTCGCCTGGATTTAGGCTTTCGTTGACTTTTGGGCCCAACGCGCGGTTTCTTTTGGCAAAACAAATCGAGCGGCAGTTATTCAGGTTGTTTCGTCACGTTTTTTCCGTGAGCGCCCTTGCGCTGATCGTTGGCTGCAACGGCACCAATCCGTTTTTCGACACCGAGGCTTCGATCCCGGATGTGATCGGCGATGTGGAACTGCCACCGGAAGCAGAGCTACCGCCAACAGCGACGACGGGCAGCATCCTGCGCTATGAGGAGCGCAACGATGTCGGCGGCGGCTATGCCGAGAGCGTGGCCTATAACGGCGACGATACCTTCTCGGTCGACAACATCGCTTTCGACGGTTTGAATCTCTACAACCTTTCGACTTTGACCACTCAGGGCGGGACGCAGGGCGAAATCGGCGGCTAAATGCTGTTTGACGCCGAGGTCACCGTGCCCGACTTCCTGACGGGTGGCGCGATCGAGCAGATCGTGCCTTATCACGCCATCTACGGCGAGAGTGCGCGCTCGCGGTTTGCGATCATCCGAACGGGCGGCTATGCCGACTACGGCTTTGGCGGCTTCATCTACGAACGAAACGGAACCGTCGTTTTGCCCCCGGCCGGAACGACCGGTCAGGCCGGATTTACCGGGCGCTATGCGGGTATGCGGGTCTTTAGCGGCATGGGCGGCCTCGAATTCACCGAAGGTGATATGCAGATTGCGATCGACTTTGGCGATTTCAACGACACCAATGCCGTGAGCGGCATGCTCTTCAATCGCAAAGCCTACGATTAAAGCGGCGTGCTCGTCCTAGAAGGTACGGATGGAAGCGGTGGTGAACTACCACTTCCCAATCTGCATTTTGTGATCGAGTCCAACGTCGACACCCTGACAGAAAATGGCGAAATCGCCGGCAAGGTTATCTCAACCTATGTCGAGACAGACGAGAACGAGGCCGTGGATCCCTATGAAGAGGGTTTCTACTACGGCATTATCTCGGGCGACACGACCACAGGAACCGGAGGCGAAATCGTTGGTGTCCTCGTCTTTACCTCGAGCGACCCACGCTACGACAACGTGAATGTGCAGGAAACTGGTGGCTTCATCCTCTTGCGGACACAGCCATAGATCCATGCCCACCCCGATCATACGATCGCTGTCGGTTTCTTTGACGCTCCTCTGGCTGGCGCTCGCGCCAGCCGGTCCTGCTTCGGCCCAAACCACCATTCTGACCCTTCAGGAAACCCACGAAACCGCCGTTTCCGCATTTGAGGTCGGCGCCTTCGCGTGGGCCGAAGCCTTGGCCCGCGCCCTGCTTCGGCGCGACCCGCGCGATCTTGCGGCCCAGATTGTGATGATCGAGGTTGCATCGGCCTGTGGCGATCATGAGGCGGCCGCAAGCATGGCCTCCTATGGCTACGGCATCGCCGAGACAGACGGCGCCCGCTTTACCCTCGCCCGCCTTGCCGCGCGCGAGCACGCGATGCTCGACCATGGCACCCGCGCCCAGCTCTGGCTGCGCCGCGCGCGAGAGACGAGCCCGACCGACGGCGCGGCCCGTGAGGTCGCCGAGGATTATGCGTTCATCCGCGCCCGCAATCCTCTGTCGTTTTCGGTCAACGGCCGCGTTGCTCCACGCTCCAATATCAACAATGGCTCGTCGCAATCGACCCAAGAGGTTTTGATATTCGGCATTCCGGTCACTCTGCCCCTCTCGGGCGACGCTCAAGCACTTTCAGGGACAGCCTGTAGCCTGGGAAGCGAGTTGGCCTATCGGCTTGATGACAGGGGCGACCGGCGCACCACGCTTTCGCTCGCCGCCTTTGGCGAGAACTATCGGCTCAGCGACGAAGCCAAAGCCCTTGCTCCGACCGCGGTCGGCTCGGATTTCGCCTATGTGAATGCCGAACTGGCACTTCGGCAGGAACGCCGGATCGGACGGGACGGCGCGGTTCTGGGCTATGGGGCTTCACTGGGCACGACATGGTCAGGCGGCACGGCCTATTACGATTTCACCCGACTGTCTCTGTCATAAGGCTGGCATGGCGTCGGTGGGATGCAGCACCGGCTGGATGGCCAGACCGAACGCCAGATGGGAAGAAGCGGCCGCGACCCGCGGCACATCTTGGAAGTCGGCTGGCGTGGCGACTGGAGGTCCGAGGCTGGAAATCAGATTTCCATTGCTGTGCGCCTGTCTCAAAGCACCTCGACCAACCCTAACTATGCCTATGAAGGGGTTTCTGCGAGCCTCAGCTGGACGCCACAGACCCCGTTCGCCGGGGGCCATTGGTCAATGAGCACCGAGACCGGAGCGCGAAACTATGCACCGTCCTTCCTGTCCCTCGATCCCGACAAGACCGCTCTGTGTCGGGCCGGATCACCTATCGCCCCGACGCCCTCGAGTTCTATGGATTCCGCCCTGAGATCACGCCGACAGGTCGCCTCAACGCCTCCAACATCGCGCGCTTCGACACGAACGACTTGGGGCTGGGCCTGCGGATCGTTTCATCCTTCTAGGCCGCGCCTCGGGGTCTGGCGTCCGCTGTCTGCCGTGCTAGTCTGCCCGCAAATCCACGGGAGATGCCAATGACGATCCGCTATCTGCACACCATGGTCCGGGTTCTGGACCTTGAGAAATCCATCGCCTTCTACGAGCTTCTGGGCCTGAAAGAGACCCGCCGCTACGAAAACGAAGGCGGGCGCTTTACCCTGATCTTCATGGCGCCTCCCGGTCAGGAGGACTGCCCCGTCGAGCTGACCTACAACTGGGACGGCGACGAGGGCCTGCCCTCCGACAGCCGCCATTTCGGACACCTCGCCTATGAGGTCGACAATATCTACGAGACCTGCCAGCACCTGATCGACAACGGGGTGACGATGAACCGCCCGCCGCGCGATGGCCGCATGGCCTTTGTCCGCTCGCCCGACAACGTCTCGATCGAGCTTTTGCAAAAGGGCAATGCCTTTCCGCCCGCCGAGCCTTGGACCTCATTGCCGAATATCGGCCACTGGTAGCCCTGCCAAGTAGATATAGCGGATCTGGTCGGTCCAGTAGCGCTCGACCTGTTTGAGAGCGCTGCTGATTTCCTCGACACCGACCAGATCAAGCGCCTGACGCGCCTGAAGCCCCTCTGCGTGCGTCACAAAAAGCCGTGCGACGACAGACTGGATACGCTGCCCTTTCGAGGTGAGGCGCACCCGCACCGAGCGGCGATCAATCTCGCTGCGCTGATGGTGCATATAGCCCTTCTCGACCAGCTTCTTGAGATTGTAGCTGACGTTTGAGCTCTGATAATAGCCACGGGATTTCAATTCGCCTGCCATGACCTCGTTGTCACCTACGTTGAACAGCAACAGCGCCTGCACAGGATTGATCTCGAATATTCCGAGCCGTTCAAACTCGTCCTTGACGACATCGAGAAGCAACCGGTGCAGCCGTTCAACCAAGGTCAGCGTTTCGAGGTATCTCGCCATAAAGACAGTATCGGCGGCCTTGGCCTTGGGCTGTGCCATCTCGGAATGTAGGCTCATCTTCGTCTCCGTTCTCCTGCGACAGCGCAAGATTTCAACGAAAAAGGCCAAAATTCGGTTAAACTCCGCGCCCTAGCGCGGGCGGACGATCCCCACCGCGCCTGTGGCAATCTCGGCGATCAGACCGGCAAAGTGATCAGGCGCGTGATCCTGCCCCGAGACCCAGCGATAGAGATCGTGGTCGCTCTCTTCCAGAAGCGCTTCGTAGAGATCGAGGTCGGCCTCGCTCATCGCCGCCAAATGCGCGCTGGCATAGGCCGACAGGATCAAGTCCATCTCCTTGATCCCGCGCCGCATCGACCGCATGGCGAGGCGCTTGATGCGGATATCGCGCCCTTCGTTTGTCATGCCGTATCCTTGATCGCGGTGCGGATGCGCTTTTCCAGCCGCGCCATGCGCTCGGCCGAAGTGGCCATCTGCGTCCGCAATTCGCGCAGGTCGGCCAGAAGAAGGTTCAGGTCTTCGGGGAGTTCGTTGAAATCAGCCGGACCTTCCGGCCCCTCGCCCTTGCCCGTCAGAAGCCAGCTGAGGCTGACGCCCAGAATTCCAGCAAGCATCTGCAGCCGATTGGCGCGTGGTTCCTTGGCGTCGTTTTCCCAAGCGATCACCGTCAAAGTCCGGACACCCACCCGCGCGGCCAGTTCCTTTTGTGAAAGACCGGCCCCTTCTCTCGCCCCTGCCAGACGATCGCCAAAGGTTGCGGTTTCTTCACTGAACCAGTCGCTGTTGTTTGTCTCGGTCATGGGCTCTCCTTGCTTCTTGAACGCGATTGAACCCCACCCTATGACACGGACAGAGCCAATTGGCCACCGGGAGCCCCAGATGACCTTTCTTTCCGCGACACTCGACCGTGTCAAACCTTCGCCCACCATCGCCGTGACGACCAAGGCCGCCGAGCTGAAGGCCGCAGGCCGCGATATCATCGCGCTGGGCGCGGGCGAGCCGGATTTCGACACGCCGCAGAACATCAAGGACGCGGCGATCAAGGCGATCAACGAGGGCAAGACGAAATATACCGCCGTCGACGGCATCCCCGAGCTGAAGAAAGCGATCTGCGCCAAGTTCAAGCGCGAGAATGGCCTCAGCTACGAGCCTTCGCAGGTCACGGTCGGTACCGGGGGCAAACAGGTGCTTTATAACGCGCTAATGGCGACGCTGAACCCCGGCGACGAGGTGATCATCCCCGCCCCCTATTGGGTGTCTTATCCCGATATGGTCCTTCTTGCGGGCGGCGAGCCGGTGGTCATCGAAGGGGCGATGGACAAGGGTTATAAGATCAGCGCAGCCCAGCTTGAGGCCGCGATCACGCCGAAAACCAAATGGTTCCTCTTCAACTCGCCCTCGAACCCCACCGGCGCGGGTTATAGCTGGGACGAGCTGAAGGCGCTGACCGATGTCCTGATGCGCCACCCGCACGTCTGGGTCATGTCGGACGATATGTATGAACACCTCGTCTTCGACGATTTCACATTCTGCACGCCGGCGCAGGTCGAGCCGGGGCTTTACGACCGGACGCTCACGGTTAATGGCGTGTCGAAAGCCTATGCCATGACCGGCTGGCGCATCGGCTATGCCGCGGGCCCCGTGCCGCTCATCAAGGCCATGGGCAAGATCCAGTCGCAATCGACCTCGAACCCCTCGTCGATCAGCCAGTGGGCCGCCGTCGAGGCGCTCAACGGCGTGCAGGATTATATCGAGAGCAACAAGGCGCTCTTCCAGCGGCGGCGGGATCTTGTGGTGTCGATGCTCAATCAGGCGAAGGGCGTGAAATGCCCCCGCCCCGAGGGCGCCTTCTATGTCTATCCCGACATCTCGGCCTGCATCGGCAAAACGAGCGCCGCCGGCTCGCTGATCGACAACGACGAAGCCTTTGCCACCGCCCTTCTCGAAGAGACCGGCGTTGCGGTGGTGTTCGGCGCGGCCTTCGGGCTTTCGCCAAACTTCCGCGTCAGCTACGCTACCTCCGACGAAGCACTGACCGAAGCCTGCGCACGGATCCAAACTTTCTGCGCGGGCCTCAAGTAGGAAGCCCATGGCGACAGCCGCAACCTGCCGCTCTAGGCCAGCCGGCGCGCCTCGGACCAGAAGCGCCAGGTCAGCAAGAGCGCCGCGACAGCAAGGCCGAGGGTCAGGCCGAGCCAAAGGCCCTCAGCACCGAAACCGAAGGTGAAGGCCAT
>JALRLK010000179.1 GCA_023254495.1 Marivivens sp.
CGGTCAAGGAACTTCAAGTGAACGGTCCTGTGGCGTTCTTTGGCGACGGGATCAACGATGCACCCGCTTTGGCGCAGGCTTTGGGCATTTGGCTCTCATCGGGTCCGATAGCGACACAAGTGTTTGTGGCAAACGGTCGGAAATGAGCAAGACCAAACTCGCCAGACCGATCATCACGGCGCAAAGATATTTCGCGTTTACATATGGCCGACACCCATTCCCCCATCGCCCCCAAGCCCGCAGGCGGCATGATCGCCGCCAATGCGGTCTGCATGGTGTCGATGATTTCCTGGGCGGCTGGTTTCCCGGCTGCCGAACACCTGCTGACGATCTGGGATCCCCTCGCCGCGGCAACCGCCCGCTTTCTCGTCGCGCTCTGCATCCTGATCCCGCTTTGGGCGATGATCGACGGCCCGCGCCGCCTGCTTCACGCCCGCTGGGGCAAGGGCGCGCTGATCGGCGGGCTGGCCTTTGGCCTTGGTGCATATCTTCTCTTGCTGGCGCAGGCACTGACCGATGCCGTGACCGTCGCCATCATCGCCGCCTCGAGCCCGATTGCCGCGACCCTGATCGAGATGGTCTGGGAAAAACGGCGGCTGCGCCTGCCCTTCGTGATCGGCCTTGCCGCCTCGATCATTGGCGGGATCATCGCCACCGGCTCCGCGCCTCATGCCCAGCTTGGCCTTGGAGCCGCAGTTGCCATCGTCTCGTGCTTTCTTTTCGCTTGGGGCAGCTGGGCGACGGTGCGCTTCCTGCCGGATCTCAGCCCCTTGGGCCGCACCAGCGTTACTCTCTCAGGGGGTCTGATCGTCCTAGCCATCAGCCTCCTCGGCGGCATTGCGCTTGGGATCACCGACGCGCCCGCGCCGCTCACCAAGGCGGCGGATGTCGAGGCGCTTCTGGTCTATGCCGTGTTCGGCATGGCCATTTCTCAGCTTCTCTGGATCATGTCGGTCGGTCGGATGGGGGTCGCGGTGGCCGCCTTCCACATCAACATCTCGCCCTTCTATGTGATGGTCATCCTCTTCGCCCTCGGCGCGGCGTGGAGTTGGCCCCAGTTCCTCGGGGCGGCGGTTGTGGGTCTTGGCGTGCTGATCGCCCAGCGCTAGGCGTTCAGTTCGGCCGCCGGAATGATCGGAAAAAATTCGCCTCCCGAGCGGATGCCGAACCAGTCCTCGCCGTCAATTTCCTCGGTCTCGCCCAGCTCGACCAGCCTGTAAAACGACTTGCGGTCAATAAGCGCCTCAAGGTTGCGGCGGATGAGGACATAGGGCGAAGGCTCGCCCGTTTCCGGATCGCGCACCACGCGGATCGGATGTTCGGGCCCGGCAATAGCTTTGTCGCCAACGTTGGTGAGAAACTCGAGCCCGCCTTCAACGGGATTGAAATCCACCGCAACGAAGGGCGCATCATCGACCTTGATACCGACCTTCTCGACCGGCGTGACTAGGAAATAGTCGTCGCTGTCCTTGCGGATAATCGAGGAGAAGAGCTTCACAAGTTCGTGCCGGCCGATGGGCGTTCCGAGATAGAACCATGTCCCGTCCCGTGTGATCCGCATATCCAGATCGCCGCAAAAGGGCGGGTTCCACAGGTGAACCGGCGGCGGCCCTTTCTTGCGGGCGCTGCGCGCGGCCGCGGCGATCCCCTCGGCGTTGGCTTGTGGTTGGTCTGTCTTGCTCATACTGTTCAGGCGCCCCTATTCCGGCCCAGCCTAGCCTGCGTTCTCGGCTTTGGGCAATCTCGTCCCTCTGTCAAATCCGCGCATCCCCCACCTTTGCTTGCCTCAACGGGAAATTGGTTATATTTCTTTACCAATAGCGAGGTGCGTCGATGGAAATGCCAAAGCCTAACCCTGATGTTCTGTCGAAAAAGGACAGGATTGTCAGTCGCTTGCAAGATGCGCTCCAAAACGGCGCGGTGATTCACGACGAGGCGGAAACGCGGGCCTATGAGTGTGATGCGCTCTCGGCCTACCGATGCCCGCCGCTTTGCGCCGTCCTGCCGAGCTCGACAGAAGAGGTTTCGGCCATTCTCAGGATTTGCCACGAGGAAGGCGTGCCTGTGGTCCCGCGCGGCTCTGGCACATCGCTTGCCGGGGGCGCCCTGCCCACGGCGGACGCGGTGATCCTTGGCGTGGCGCGGCTCAACTCTGTGCTGGAAACCGACTATCCCAACCGCTTCATCCGCGTGCAATCGGGGCGGACCAATCTTTCTGTCACCGGCGCCGTCGAGACCGACGGCTTCTTCTATGCCCCCGACCCCTCTTCGCAGCTCGCCTGCGCCATTGCCGGCAACATCGGTATGAACTCGGGCGGGGCGCATTGCCTTAAGTATGGTGTGACCACCAACAACCTCCTTGGCGTCACCATGGTCATGATGGACGGAACCATCATCGAGGTGGGCGGCACGCATTTGGACGCGGGCGGGCTCGACCTTTTGGGCGTCATCTGCGGCTCGGAAGGGCAGCTGGGCGTTGTCACCGAGGCGACCCTGCGGATCCTGCCCAAGCCCGAAGGCGCGCGCCCAGTGCTGATCGGCTACGACAGCAACGAGGTTGCCGGCGAGTGCGTGTCGGACATCATCAAGGCGGGCGTTCTGCCTGTGGCCATAGAATTCATGGACCGCCCCTGCATCGAAGCCACCGAAGCCTTTGCCAAGGCGGGCTATCCGATGTGCGAGTCGCTCCTGATCATCGAGGTTGAAGGCAGCCCCGCCGAGATCGACGAACAGCTGGCCATGATCAAAGAGATCGCCCGACGCCACAACCCGGTCGAGCTGCGCGAGGCGCAGGATGCCGACGAGGCGGCGCGCATCTGGCTGGGCCGTAAATCCGCCTTTGGCGCGATGGGCCAGATCAACGACTATATGTGCCTTGACGGGACGATCCCTGTTTCCGAGCTGCCTTACGTCCTGCGCCGCATCGGTGAGATGAGCAAGGAATACGGCCTTGGCGTCGGCAACGTGTTCCACGCGGGCGACGGCAATATGCATCCCTTGATCCTTTATAATGCCAACAAGCCCGGTGATCTTGAGCTGTGCGAAGCCTTCGGCGCCGACATTCTCAAGCTCTGCGTCGAGGTCGGCGGCTGCCTGACCGGCGAGCATGGCGTCGGTATCGAAAAGCGCGACCTGATGACGGTGCAGTTCTCGGCCGAAGACCTCGAGGCGCAGATGCGGGTGAAGGATGTGTTCGATCCCGGGTGGCTCCTCAATCCCGCCAAAGTCTTTCCGTTGGCCTCGAGCGAGGCGCGCCGCACCCTCAGCGGGGAAGCCGCATGATCCGGCCGAATTCGGAAGAAGAGCTGGCCGGGATCGTCGCCGGCGCCAAGGGGCCTTTGAGCATCCAAGGCGGCGGCTCGCGCGGCTTTGCCGACAATGCCGCAGGCGAGCGCCTGACGACCGCCGGTATTACGGGCATCACCCTTTATGAGCCCGGTGCGCTGACCCTCGTGGCCCGCGCCGGAACGCCGGTCGAGGAAATCCGTGAGCGGCTCGCCAAGGACAACCAGCGCCTGCCCTTCGAGCCGATGGACCATCGCGCCCTTCTAGGGACCGAGGGCGAGCCGACCATCGGTGGCGTGGTCGCCGCGAATATCTCGGGGCCTCGCCGTGTCATGGTGGGCGCTGCGCGCGACTATGTGCTTGGCCTGCATTTCGTTGACGGTCGCGGCACGGTGATCCGCAATGGCGGGCGGGTGATGAAGAACGTCACCGGCTATGACCTCGTGAAACTTCTCTCCGGCAGCTACGGCACGCTCGGCATTCTCACCGAGGTGAGCCTCAAGGTGCTGCCCAAGGTCGCCGCCAGCGCGACCATCGTGCTCAAGGGGCTTTCGGACGCGCAGGCGGTCTCCGCCATGGCCGCCGCCCTTGGCTCGCCCTTCGAGGTGAGCGGCGCCTCGCACAATCCGGCGACCGGCGAGACACTTCTGCGCCTCGAAGGCTTTGAACAGTCGGTACGCTATCGCTCCGAGCGGCTGGCCGAGTTGCTCAAGCCCTTCGCGCCGCCGCGCATCGAGGCCAACCCCGATGCCGTTGCCAAACTCTGGGCGGCGATCCGCGATGTGACCTCCTTCGCCGGCAAAGAGGGCGATATCTGGCGGCTTTCGGTCAAGCCGAGCGACGCGCCCGCGCTTGTCGCCCGCGCTGGTGCCAAGCAGGCGCTTTACGATTGGGGCGGCGGTTTGGTCTGGCTTCGCACCGACGCGGGCAGCAACCTGCGCGCCAGCCTCGGCGCGTTCGCAGGCCACGCGACCCTGATCCGCGCCAGCGCCGAGACCCGCGCGCGCCTTGGCGTCTTTCAGCCCGAGCCAGCGCCTCTCGCGCGGCTTTCGGCGGGCCTGCGTGCCCAGTTCGATCCCCGCGGGATCCTCAATCCCGGCATGATGGGCTGACAATGCAGACGACCTTTAC
>JALRLK010000125.1 GCA_023254495.1 Marivivens sp.
GCGGTGGCCAATTCGGTGTCTGTCGTCTGGTCGAGTGCCATCGGTGTCTCCATCGGGCAAGTCCTGTTTTCGCCGCGCCGCAGAATCGCGCGTTACCCTATGGCTATTAATGGCGAAGCAACTTTGCAACCCCTACAGGGGCATTTTTGTAATTATATTACTTCGCAAACGCAGAAATTCAGCGGTTTTTCGCTGCATCCGCATCAAAATGATGCACAATCGACGCCGCATAAAAGGCGAGCTTGTCTTCCGAGTCAGGCTGAAGCGTGATCTCATCCCCTGATTCCGCAATGAGCATGCGCTTCGTGAGGATCTCGATCGCATCTTCGGTAATCTTGGTCGCATCCCGTCGCGGCAGGATCACGCCCTGGCCGGCAAGGCTGGCAAGGTTCTTGGCCACATCGGCTTCGATCTCGGCCTTGGTCGCAACGCCCGCCAAAAGCGCCCGCGCCACAAGCGGAACCGGCAGGACAGGCATCACCGCCTCGATCCGCCGCATCAGCTCTTCCGCGACCGTTTCCGTCTGGTCCCCGGTCCGGCCCTTCAGGAAATCGGTCAGGGCAAGCGGCTCGCCGAAGGCGACCGAAGCCGTGCCGAATTTCCGCAGCCGGAACGAGACCCGCTGCCAGATATGTTTAAAGACGATCGACAAGACCTCGCGCAGCGGCGGCTTGAATTTACGCACCCCGGCCTTGTGGGCGGCGATCAGGTAGAAATCCTCAAGCACGCGATCATAGTTGACCGCCACCGGCACGAAGATCACATCGCGCCTTTGTGGTTGCCAATCGGAGAGGATATAGCTCAAGAGCCCGAGTTTGGGCGGCGCGAGCCTTCCAGTCAGCGTGAGCCCCCCTTCGGGAAAAATCACCTGTGTCACGCCACCTTCCGTCGCCATCTGCACATAGCGGGCAAGGACGCGGCGATAGAGAACCCCGCGCGACCGACGCCGGATGAAGAACGCCCCCATCGACCGGATGATCCCCGAGAGCGGCCAAATCCGCGCCCATTCCCCCACCGCGAAAGACAGCGCCGAGGCCCGCGACATGAGATAGGTCACGAGGAAGTAATCCATGTTCGAGCGGTGGTTGACGATGAACACCACCGTCGCATTGGCATCGAGCGCTTCAAGCCGATCCCGATCGAAGGCGCCGAGGCGGATTCGGAACATCGACCGTGAAACCCATTGGGCAAGGCGCCCGCCGATGCTGAAATAGAGGGTGGCACTGAACGAGGGAACGATCTCGCGGGCATAGCGGCGGGCATCTTCGAAAGCCAGGTTCTCGGGAATACCGTCAAGTGCCGCCTGTTCGGAAATCGCCTTGGCAACCTCGGGGTCATAGATCAGCCGCTGGATCATGTCGTAGCGGCGGGCGATCTTGAAAGGTTCGATCGGCCTGGCCAGCCGTTTGTTGACCCTCGCGATGACGCGCTCTGCCCGTTTGCGGAAGAACCAGCGCACCGAAGGGAAAAGGAAGTGCGATGCAAAGGTCACTGCCGCAAAGAGCAGGATCAGGATCAGAAGCCAGAGCGGCACTTCAACAACTTGCGACATTGGCAGACCGTGACAGGCTTCCGGGTCAAGGTAAATCCCGGCATGCCGCAACGCAGCGAATTGACACCGCCAGAAAACTTCCGATAGTGAGGCTGTCGCGCAATAAAATTACTCGCCCGACCAAAAGGAGGCCGAATATGTCGCACCCGCAGAAAGATCGCCCCTGGCTATTCCGCACCTATGCGGGCCATTCGACCGCCAAAGCCTCGAACGAGCTCTACCGCGCGAATCTGGCCAAGGGGCAGACCGGCCTTTCCGTGGCTTTCGATCTGCCGACCCAGACCGGCTATGACAGCGATCACCGTCTGGCGCGCGGCGAGGTTGGCAAGGTCGGCGTGCCGATCTGCCACCTCGGCGATATGCGGGCGCTCTTCGACCAGATTCCGCTCGAGCAGATGAACACCTCGATGACGATCAACGCCACCGCCCCGTGGCTGCTGGCGCTTTATATCGCTGCCGCCGAAGAGCAGGGCGCGGATATCTCGAAGCTGCAAGGCACCGTCCAGAACGACATCATCAAGGAATACCTCAGCCGAGGTACCTATATCTGCCCGCCCGAGCCCTCTTTGCGGATGATCACCGACGTTGCCGCCTATACCCGCGCGCATTTTCCGAAATGGAATCCGATGAACGTCTGCTCCTACCACCTGCAAGAGGCAGGGGCGACGCCGGAAGAGGAATTGGCCTTTGCGTTGGCCACGGCAACGGCGGTTCTCGACGATCTGCAAAAGAAAGTGCCGGCCGAGAATTTCCCCGAAATGGTGGGCCGGATTTCGTTCTTCGTGAATGCTGGAATTCGTTTCGTGACCGAGCTTTGCAAAATGCGGGCTTTCGTCGAGCTGTGGGACGAAATCTGTCGCGACCGCTATGGCATTGAAGACGAGAAATACCGGCGGTTCCGCTATGGAGTTCAGGTCAATTCCCTTGGCCTGACTGAGCAGCAGCCCGAGAATAACGTCTATCGTATTCTCCTTGAAACCCTCGCGGTTACGCTTTCCAAAAACGCCCGCGCCCGCGCCGTGCAATTGCCGGCATGGAACGAAGCCCTCGGCTTGCCCCGACCTTGGGATCAGCAATGGTCGCTTCGGATGCAGCAAATTCTGGCCTACGAGACCGATCTTCTCGAATTTGATGATCTCTTTGATGGCAATCCGGCGATCACGAAAAAGGTCGAGGCGCTCAAGGACAGCGCCCGCGCCGAATTGCGCCAGATCGACGGGATGGGCGGCGCGGTCAATGCCATTGAGTATATGAAAAGCCGCCTCGTAGACTCGAATGCCGCGCGGATCGGGCGGATTGAATCGGGCGAAATGACTGTCGTCGGCGTGAATAAATGGACCAGCGGTGAGGCTTCGCCCCTGACCGCGGGGGACGGTTCAATCATGGTTGTCGATCCCGCGTCAGAGGCCGATCAGATCGCCCGCCTTCAAACATGGCGCACGGGCCGCGATGCCGCCAAGGTGGCGGAAGCATTGGCGAAACTTCGCGCTGCGGCCCTTTCGGACGCCAACATCATGGTGGCCTCCATCGCTTGCGCCAAAGCCGGTGTAACCACCGGCGAATGGGCCGAGGAGATTCGCAAGGCGTTCGGCCAATACCGCGCCCCTACCGGCATTTCGCGCAATCCCTCGAACCAGACCCAGGGCCTTGAGGAGATTCGCGGACAGGTAGATGCCGTCAGCCGCGCCCTTGGCCGCCGCCTATCCTTTCTGGTCGCCAAGCCCGGCCTAGACGGCCACTCCAACGGCGCTGAACAAATCGCCACCCGCGCCCGCGATTGCGGAATGGAAATTACCTATGACGGTATTCGCCTGACTCCGGATGAAATCATTGCTGCAGCGCGCGACAAAGCCCCCCATGTCATTGGTCTTTCTATCCTTTCCGGCTCTCACATTCCGCTGATTTCCGAAGTTATGGCGAAATTAAAAGAGAATGGCCTCGATCATATTCCGGTCGTCGCCGGCGGAATTATTCCCGACGACGATGCGACCGCTTTGAAAGCGGTCGGGGTTGCCGAAATCTATACACCCAAGGATTTCGACCTAAATCGTATCATGGGAGATATCGTTGCCCTGGCGGATCCCAAAAGGATCGCCGCCGAATAAATACTGTTCCTATACTAAAGAACAGTTGGCTAATTAACGGCGTATTAAGTTAAATAGATTCCAATTCATGTCATGGCAATTTGCCTCTGAGTGATTGGGGAGAAAATGAAAGTAAATCTGAAGGGAATGTCCCGTAAAGAGCTCGAGAAGCTGCGCGCTGACGTTGATAAAGCGCTTGAGCAAGTCTCGTCGCGCGAAAAGGATCTAGCGATCAAAGCTGCCGAAAAGGCCGCTGCCGCCCACGGCTTCAGCCTCGCGCAGCTCAGCGGCGGCGAAGCTCCGGCGCCCAAGAAGCGCGGCCGCAAGCCCGGCCCGAAAGCGGGCAAGCCCAAGAAGGCCGGTGCGCCGCGCTACAAGGATCCGGCAGACGCCTCGCAAACCTGGACCGGTAAAGGCCGTCAGCCCGAATGGTTTAAGAACGCGGTCGCAGCCGGTGCCAAACCGGAGTCGATGGCGATCTAATTTCGCCCCTGCAATTTGCGAACGAGCGCGTCGTAGGAATACTTCGACGCGATCCGTCCGTTTGCGCCCTTGCGATAATCCGGCGCCATCGGCAGGCACGACAGGCCGCACAGAAGCCGCACTTCCATCGCACGTGTGTCGACAAACCAAAACCGCCCGCCCGGTGTCGAGACATAGCCATTGATCCAAAGTGCGGCATCGCCTTCCACATCAATATCGCTCGGGATCTCTCCGAAGTAGTCGGGATCAAAGCCGCCGTGGGTGTGATAGGACGCCGTGACCGCCAGATCCTCTGGCAGTTCGGCCAAACAGGTTGCTTCATCGCCCTGCACCGCCCGAGTGGCCTGCAAGACACCCTGTGCGTCATAACCGATGAAACCACAGAACTCGCGGCCTTTGGCGAAGGAAAGAGTCTGGAGCGCGGCCAGTGTTTCACGCGCCAGCGCTGTTTCCGCCGCGTCTTGCGCCGCGAGGGGGCGCGCCCCAAGCATGAGAACCGCTATCCCTGCGCCCAATCGCTTCATCACCACGTCGATCCCGCCAGTCGTTTTTCCGTTGAAGCCCCACCGGCCTTCAAGCTACCACCCTGTGATATCCTGCTTGGCTGTTGTATGCCACGCTGCCTCACTATTCAGGGACAAGACAGATGACAGTTCATATTGGCGCCAAACCCGGCGATATTGCGGAAACCGTACTCATGCCCGGCGATCCCTACCGCGCCAAATGGGCCGCCGAGACCTTTCTGAAGGATGCCGTCTGCGTCAATCAGGTGCGCGGGATGCTCGGCTTTACCGGCACATGGAACGGCCACCGGGTGACTATTCAGGGCTCCGGCATGGGGATGCCGTCGCTCTCGATCTATGCCAACGAATTGATCCGCGATTATGGCGCCCAGACGCTGATCCGCATCGGTTCCTGCGGCGGGATGCAGGATCATGTGGCGGTGCGCGATGTGATCCTCGCCATGACCGCGAGCACTGTTTCGACCCCCTCGCGCGGCATCTTCCGCGAGCTGAGCTTCGCGCCTTGCGCCGACTATGGCCTTGTCGCCGCCGCCGCCACCGCCGCCAAGGATCTGGGCGTCCGCACCCATGTAGGCGGCATCTATTCCTCGGATGTCTTCTACGACGAGCGCCCCGACCTCACCGCCGAGATGGAGCGTCACGGCGTTCTGGGCGTCGAAATGGAAGCGGCCGAGCTCTACATCCTCGCCGCCCGCTACAAGCGCCGGGCGCTGGCGGTTCTGACCGTGTCGGACCACCTCAAGACGCATGAAGCGCTGCCGAGCGAAGACCGCGAACGCTCCTTTGGCGATATGGTCGAAATCGCGCTTCGGGCGGCTTTCGCCTGAGAGGCCAATGGGGGGGCGCAAGCGCCCGCCTACATGGTCTCGAGGGCCAAAACCGTGGGCAAATGGCGGGCAATCTCCTGCCAGTTCTCGCCTTCATCGGCGCTGGCAAAGACCGAGCCGGAATTCGTCCCGAAATAGATCCCCGCAGGCTCGGCGGTATCGCCCGCCATCGCCTGCCGGAGCACCGTGAAGAAACAGCTTTCCTGCGGGAGCCCCTTGCGCTTGGCGCTCCATGTCTGCCCCGCATCGGTCGATTTCCAGACAGCCGCCGCTGCATCAGGCGGAAACCGGCCCTGACTGTCGCCGTTAAGGGGAATGGTCCAGATCGTATTCCCGTCGCGGGGATGAACCCGGATCGGGAAGCCGAACATCGACGGCAGCCCCGCCGAGATATCATCCCAACTCCGCCCCCCATCCGCCGACCGCCAGACGCCGTGATGGTTCTGCTGATAGAGAACATCGCCAGCCCCTGGCGCGCGCATGATGTTGTGCACACAATGCCCCGTCTCTCCGTCGCGCGGCGCGGCGGGGTGATCGTGGTGCCCGCAGGCCTCGGTATTCGAGAGCCTGTTGCGTCGCTCCCAAGTGTCGCCCCCGTCCTCCGTCGCAAAAACGCCCGCGGCCGAGATCCCGATCCACATCTTCCTAGGGTCTGCCGGATCCGACAGGATCGTGTGCAGCACCAGCCCCGCAGCCCCGGGCGTCCAGCTTCCGGCCGAGGGATGGTTGCTCAGGCCCTCGACACGGCTCCACGAAACGCCGCCGTCCGTGCTTTTCAGCAGTTGCGCGGGCTTCGTTCCGGCATAGATGGCGTCCTTGGTGACACCCATCGACCAGACCTGCGAAAACTCCTTGCCAAATGGCGGCTCTTCCCCGCTCCAGCCGATCTTCGCGGCAAAATCCGGATCCTGCGACGCCCAGTCATCCATCTTGCCGCTGGTCAGCTTGGCCAGTTCCCAAGTCTCGCCGCCATCTCCGGATCGCCAGATGCCGGCGCCGGTCCATTCCCCGCCCCCTCCGGCGTAGAGACGTCCGGTTTCAGGATCGCCCACAACGTGATTGATCGGCCAGCCGCCGCAATGCGGGCCGCTCACCATCCACGTCTTCCGATCATCGCTTCTGAGAACAAACGCACCTTTGGTGGCGCCGACCAACAAAACCGAAACAGGCATGACATCGCTCCCGACAAGCCATCAGCAAGGCAGATGGAAGGTGCGGCATTTCTGGACGAAAATCCACTCTGATGGTGGCTGTGCCTTCTCCTGCTGCCTTCAACTGACGCAAATGAAGAAGCCGGCCCAATTGGGCCGGCCCCATGATTGCTAAGAGCAGAGCCCCTAGACCACGCGTTCGAGCATCATCTTCTTAATGTGCGAAATCGCCTCGGCGGGGTTGAGCCCCTTGGGGCAGGTCTTGGCGCAGTTCATGATCGTGTGGCAGCGGTAGAGCTTGAAGGGATCTTCCAGCGCATCCAGCCGCTCGCCCGTGGCCTCGTCGCGGCTGTCGATGATCCAGCGATAGGCGTGCAAAAGCGCTGCCGGCCCGAGGTATTTGTCGCCGTTCCACCAGTAGCTCGGGCAGGAGGTGCTGCACGAAGCGCACATGACGCATTCATATAGACCGTCGAGCTTCTTGCGATCCTCGATCGACTGGCGCCACTCTTTCGCGGGCCGGTTCGTCTTGGTCTCAAGCCACGGCATGATCGACGCGTGCTGGGCATAGAAGTGCGTGAGGTCAGGAATCAGGTCTTTGATCACCGGCATATGCGGCAGCGGATAGATCTTCACGTCGCCCTTTATCTCGTCCATGCCGAAGATACAGGCGAGCGTGTTGCGCCCGTCGATGTTCATCGCGCAAGAGCCGCAAATTCCCTCTCGGCACGAGCGGCGGAAGGTGAGTGTAGGGTCGATCTCGTTCTTGATCTTGATCAGCGCGTCGAGAACCATCGGCCCGCAAGTGTCCATATCGACGAAATAGGTGTCGACCTGCGGGTTCTTTCCGTCATCGGGATTCCAGCGATAGATCTGGAACTTGCGCACATTGGTCGCGCCCGCGGGCTTGGGCCACGTCTTGCCAACCGTCATGCGGCTATTCTTGGGAAGCGTCAGTTGGACCATCTCGAGGCTCCTGCCTGCTATTCTATTCAGTAAAGAACGGGCGGCCGATACGGCTCTTGCCCGGTTATGTCGATCACGCAAGTCCGATAGACCTCATAAGGATCACGGCCCGCGAGATAATCGCTTGAGAAGCTGATGTTGCCGCTGGCAAAGCCGCCGGTCTGGGAATTCACCCCCACCGTGACATTGCCCTGCGGCCCCATCGCGGCTTGCGCCCGCTTCTCACACTGCTGCGCCGCCCGCTCGGGCGTGATCGTGCCGCAAGCGGTGAGCAGGAGAAGAGAGGCAAGCGCCAGGCGCATCAGTAGACCCTCGCCTTCGGGGCGATCTTCTTGGGGTCGATGCCGCCGTCCTCGTGCCGGGTCAGCGGCTCGAGGTGGACTGGGCGATACGAAAGTTTCACCTTGTTGCCATCAACATGCGAGATGCTGTGCTTGCGCCAGACCTTGTCGTCGCGGTTCGGATAATCCTCGTGCGCATGCGCGCCGCGGCTTTCCTTGCGGGCCTCGGCCGAAACGATCGTGGCGAGCGCGTTGGGCATCAGGTTCGTCAGTTCCAGCGACTCCATCAGGTCGCTGTTCCAGACAAGGCTCCGGTCAGTGACCTTGAGGTCGTCCATCTTGGCGGCGACAGCGGTCATCTTCTCGACACCCTCGGCCAGCGTCTTGTCGGTGCGGAAAACGGCCGCATCGGCCTGCATCGTCTTCTGCATCTCGAGCCGCAGCTCTGCCGTGGCGACCGAGCCGCTCGCATGGCGCAGCCCGTCGAAGCGGTCGAGGCACTTTTCGATCGAGGCGCGGTTCGGGGACGGGTTGGCCTCGTCGGGGTTTACCGTCTCGCCCGCGCGGATCGCGGCGGCGCGGCCAAAGACCACGAGGTCGATCAGCGAGTTCGAGCCTAGCCGGTTGGCCCCGTGCACCGAGGCGCAGCCCGCCTCGCCCACGGCCATCAGACCCGGCACGATGGCGTCGGGGTTCTTCTTGGTCGGGTTCAGGGCCTCGCCCCAATAGTTGGTCGGGATGCCGCCCATGTTGTAGTGCACCGTCGGCAGTACCGGGATCGGCTCTTTCGTCAGGTCCACGCCTGCAAAGATCCGCGCCGATTCCGAGATGCCCGGCAGGCGCTCGGCCAGCGTTTCCGGCGGCAGGTGGTTGAGGTGCAGGTGGATGTGGTCCTTGTTCGGCCCCACGCCGCGCCCTTCGCGGATCTCGATAGTCATGCAGCGCGAAACGACGTCGCGGCTGGCGAGATCCTTATAAGTCGGCGCATAGCGTTCCATGAAACGCTCGCCTTCCGAGTTGGTCAGATACCCGCCCTCGCCGCGTGCGCCTTCGGTGATGAGGCAGCCCGAACCATAGATGCCGGTGGGGTGAAACTGGACAAACTCCATATCCTGAAGCGGCAGGCCCGCGCGGGCCACCATGCCGCCTCCATCGCCGGTGCAGGTATGGGCCGAGGTCGCCGAGAAATAGGCGCGGCCATAGCCGCCGGTCGCCAGAACCACGGTCTTGGCGCTGAAGACATGCATGGTGCCGTCGTCAAGCTTCCACGCGACAACGCCCTGACAAACGCCATCTTCCGACATGATCAGGTCGATGGCGAAATACTCGATGAAGAACTCGGCCTTTTCCTTGAGCGACTGGCCATAGAGCGTGTGCAGGATCGCGTGGCCGGTGCGGTCGGCGGCGGCGCAGGTGCGCTGCACCGGCGGTCCTTCGCCAAACTCGGTGGTGTGGCCGCCGAAGGGGCGCTGATAAATCTTGCCTTCCTCGGTGCGCGAGAAGGGCACGCCATAGTGCTCAAGCTCGTAAACCGCCTTCGGCGCCTCGCGGGCGAGGTATTCCATCGCATCGGTATCGCCGAGCCAGTCCGAGCCCTTGACGGTATCGTAAAGGTGCCATTGCCAGCTGTCGGGGCCCATGTTGCCAAGCGAGGCGGCGATGCCCCCTTGGGCGGCAACCGTATGCGAGCGGGTCGGAAAGACCTTCGAGATACAGGCCGTTCTCAGCCCCTGCTCGGCCATGCCAAGCGTCGCCCGAAGGCCCGCGCCACCGGCGCCAACCACGACGACATCGTATTCATGGGTCTCAAATTCGTAGGCAGCCATTCGTCAATTCCTCACAGCGCAATTCGGGCAAGCGCGAACAGGCCCACGGCGGTCACGACATACGACAGGGAAAAGACCGCGATGATCGCGATCTTGCGGGTCGTGCCGCGCCAGTAGTCTTCAATCATGATCTGCGATCCCTTGGCGAAATGGCGCATTCCCACCACGATCACCAACGCCGAGAGAATGGCGATGAAGGGGTTGGCAAAGATCTCGAGAACGGTCTCGCGGCTCGATCCAATGGCAGTGCCGAAGAAATACATGAACCACGGCACCATGAAGGCCAGCACAACGGCGCTCGCCTGCATATACCAGTGATGCTCGGTGCCGCGCCCCGAAGCGCCGCGGCCCTCGGCCCGTTTACGGTCGGTCAGATAGCGCATCCGCCCCTCCTCACACGACAAGAATGGTCAGGACGGTCATCACGACCGATCCGATGATGACGCCCCAGCCGAGCTTTTCGGCGGTCGGGATATCGAGGCCCTTGCCGGCGTCGTAATAGAGATGCCGCAAGCCCGCGAGCAGGTGATACCAGACAGCCCAGGCCGTGCCGGTGAACACCAGATCGCCAAACCAGCAGGTGGCGATGCCGTTCATAGTCTCGAAGGCTTCTTCCGAGATCGCCGCCGACAAGAGCCACGCCACGCCCAGCATCACACCGGCCACGAGCGCATGGCCCGTCACGCGGGTCAGGATCGAGGTCAGCATCGGGATGTGCCAGCGATAGATCTGAAGGTGGGGTGACAGCGGGCGTTCGACCCGTTTGGCTTCGGACATTGCGTCTCACCTCTTACGCTTGGGGCGGCATACCATTGTATGCATCACGCCCCGTTCTAGTCTCGTATAGGGCAACCGGCTTGCCCAAGTCACCACCGAACTCGCCCGAATCCTTCGGTTTTCTGCGGTCGATAGCGATAAAATCGCAAGTTGTGATCACAGCTGCGGAAACTGTGATCACGATTTTCTAGAGCGGCATCAGCGCCCAATAGTCGAGATCGAGCAGAACCTCTGGAAAATACTTTCCGTCATTGCCGCGCAGATTGCCAGCCTCTCCTTTGGTCGCCACCAACCGCAGGCGGATTGCGCCGACGCCCGGCGCGCTGGTTTCGGCCTTGTCTAGAACCTCGCTCCAGGCGCGGAACGTATCGCCAGCGAAACAGGGGGTGGCGTGTGCGCCCGCATTCAGCCCGACGATCATCTGCGCGTTGGCAAGGCCGTTGAACGACAAGGCCCGCGCCATCGAGATCACATGGCCCCCATAGATCAGCCGCTTGCCATCCTCGCGGTTCGTGGCATCGAAATGGACCTTGGCGGTGTTCTGCCACAGGCGCGTGGCCAGCATATGCTCGGCCTCTTCGATGGTGACGCCATCGACATGGTCGATCACCTCGCCCACCGCATAATCGCCCCAGCGGTGCGGCTCGCCCGCCAGCTCGAAATCGTAGCCGGTGAAATCCAACCCCGCTGGCACCACCAGATCCGCCGCCGCGACCGCCCCCGAAAGCTCGGGGATCACCGGCTCGGGCGCGGCCCCGCTGCCCCGCTTGCGCACCATGACCCAGCGCACATAGCTCAAAACAGCCTCGCCCCGCTGGTTGCGCCCCGTGGTGCGGACCCAGACAACGCCCGATTTGCCGTTCGAGTTTTCCTTGATCCCGATCACCTCGGATGAAGAGGTCAGCGTATCCCCTGCCCAAACCGGCGCGAGCCAGCGCCCCTCGGCATAGCCGAGATTGGCGACAGCGTTCAGCGACACATCCGGCACAGTCTTCCCGAAAACCACATGGAAGGCCAAGAGATCGTCCATCGGCGCGGCGGGCAGGCCGCAGTTTTGGGCAAAGGCATCCGAGGAATGCAGCGCGTGCCGCGCGGGATAGAGCGCGTGATAAAGCGCCCGCTCGCCGCCCGAGATGGTGCGCGGAACGGCGTGCCGGATCCTCTGGCCGACGGCGTAATCCTCAAAAAAAAGGCCCGGGTTGGTCTTGGTCATGCGCTGCGCCTGTTATCCGAAGGGCCAGTATCCCAGCCAATTATGAACATATCCGATCATCCCAACGATCACCGCCGTCAGAACCAGAGTCTTGGCCTCATTCGCCGCGCTCGAAGGCCCGGGCCGCTGCCACTCGGGCTCGGCACGGTTGATGAGAAGCATCGAGGCGACCGACCACAGCAGAAGCCCGCCGAAGAGAACAACCGAGGCCAGATCGCCATTCACCAGCAAATGCGCGAAGGCCCAGACCTTGACCCCGCCCAGCATCGGGTGGCGGATCATCCGGGCAAGGGCCGGCTTCGTCGAGCTGGCCACCAAGAGATAGACCGCGAGGAGCATGAAGAGGTTGTTGACCAAGGTCAGAAACGCGGGCGGCGACCAGAGCTCAGGCGCATCCCATCTGCGATAGCCGATCACCATCAGCGCGATGCCGCCAAAACTCGCCAGCGAGACAAGCCCCTTGGCCCCCTGATCCGACATCTGCGACCGCATCTCGGGCGCGAGCCGCTTGAACAGGTGCGAGCCAAACCAAAGCACCAGACCAACAAGCAACCAAATCATCTTCAACCCTCCAATGCGGCAATCGCCTCCGCTTTCGCCAGCGTCGCGCGGGCGGTGACGATATGCAAGTTCTCGACGATCTTGCCATCAACCACGGCCACAGCCTGCCCCTTGGCAATCGCCTCGTCAAAGGCCGCAATCTGGCGGCGGGCGAGGTCGATCTCGGCTTCGGTCGGGGCGAAAATGCGGTTGGTGATCTCGATTTGCGCGGGGTGGATCAGCGTCTTGCCGTCATAGCCCATGTCGCGGCCCTGTTCGCATTCCTCGGCCAGACCCTCGTCATCCTTGAAAGCGTTATAGACTCCGTCGAGCGCGATCACCCCGTGTGCCCGCGCCGCCATCAGGCAGGCCTGAAGCGCATAAAGCAGCGGCTCGCGCCGGGGCGCCTTGCGGGTGCCAAGGTCTTTGGCAAGGTCGTTGGTGCCGAGGACAAAGCCCTCCACCGCGGGATGCGCCGCGATCCCGGCAGCGTTAATCACCGCCAGCGGCGTTTCCATCATCGCCCAGACCGGTTTGCCCTGCATCCGCTCGACCACCGGGTCAATATCGGCCGCCGAATTGACCTTGGGCACCAGAACTGCATCGCAATCCATCTCGGCAATCGCCGCTGCATCGTCGGCGCCCCACTCGGTCTCAAGCCCGTTCATCCGCACGATCTTGTAGCGCTCGCCATAGACGCCCTCGGTCAGCGCCGCCGCAAGAGTGACGCGGGCATTGGCCTTTTCATCAGGGGCAACCGCATCCTCGAGATCGAAAAGAATGGCATCCACCGGCAGATCGCGCGCCTTCTCGAGCGCCCGCTCCTTGGAGCCGGGGATATAGAGGGCCGAGCGGAAAGGGCGGACGGTCATTGATTCTTCCTCGCAATATTATTGCGCCAGAAAGGCCAGAAATTTCAGATTCATTCAACCCAAAATTCGCTGCAACGCAGCATCATCCAAGCGCGCCGTCCCAGATCAGCTTGAGCGACACCAGCAAGAGCGCCCAAGTGACAATCTTGAAAAACACCTGATCGGGAATGATCCGCACCAGCCTCACCCCGCCAATCACCGCCAACCCCGCCGGGACCGACAGGATCGCTGCGATCCTGAGGTTATCGGGATTGAGTTGGCCGAGAAAGTAATAGGGCACGAGCTTGATCGCATTTACATAGGCGAAGGCGATGATCGAGGTGCCGACAAACGCCGATTTCGACAGCTTCAGCGGCAGAACCCAGACCTGAAACGGCGGCCCGCCCGAGTGGCTGACAAAGCTCGTAAACCCCGTCACCGTCCCCCAGAACATCCCGCCGGGCCAGCGCGCCTCCTTGGCCGGTCGGTCGTGTTTATGACGCAAAATCAGGTTGAGCGCGAAGATTGCGCCCATCAGGCCGACGATCAGGGTAACGAGGTCTTCGCTGACGATATGCGCCGTCGCCCAGCCAAGGCCGACGCCAACCGTCATGCCCGCCATCATGATGATCAGAACCTTGCGGTCAAAATCGCGGCGATAGTTATATAGCCCGATCATGTCAGACAGCACATAGACAGGCAGCAGCATCCCCGCCGCCGCGATGGGCGAAATCACCAAGGCCAGAACCGGCACGGCGAGCATCCCGATCACCGGCAGGCCGCCCTTGCCCATCCCGACGCAGATCGACGAGATCACCGCCAATATCCAGAAAGTCTCGCCCTGCATCCGACCTCTCCAGCCTGCGCCGCAGACTCGACCGGGCGTGAACACAGCTTTAACCCCCTGTGAGCGATAACAGCAAGCGATCCCGCTATGCCGCAGCGCAGCGGACTTGCGCGAGGCGGCACAAGAGACTAACCCAATGCGCGATCGCAAACCCATCCCAAGGACGGAAATCATGGCCAGACCCAAGATCGCGCTCATCGGCGCCGGACAGATCGGCGGCACGCTCGCCCACCTCGCAGCCATCAAGGAACTCGGTGACGTTGTTCTTTTCGACATCGCCGAAGGCATCCCGCAGGGCAAGGCGCTCGACATCGCAGAGAGCGGCCCCGCCGAGGGCTTTGACGGCTCTTTCACGGGAACCAACACCTATGAAGGCATTGCAGGCGCTGACGTTTGCATCGTCACCGCGGGCGTTCCGCGCAAGCCTGGCATGAGCCGCGACGACCTTCTGGGCATCAACCTTAAGGTCATGAAATCGGTCGGCGAAGGCATCAAGGCCCACGCACCCAACGCCTTTGTCATCTGCATCACCAACCCGCTCGATGCGATGGTCTGGGCGCTGCGCGAGTTTTCGGGCCTGCCGCACAACAAGGTCGTCGGCATGGCCGGCGTGCTCGATTCGGCCCGCTTCCGCCACTTCCTGAGCCTCGAGTTTGGCGTCTCCATGCGCGACGTGACCGCCTTCGTTCTCGGCGGCCACGGAGACACAATGGTTCCCTCGGTCCGCTATTCGACCGTCGGCGGCATCCCGCTGCCCGACCTCGTCAAGATGGGCTGGACCACTCAGGAAAAGCTCGACGCCATCGTTCAGCGCACCCGTGACGGCGGCGCCGAGATCGTCGGCCTCCTGAAAACCGGCTCGGCCTATTACGCCCCCGCGACCTCGGCAATCGAGATGGCCGAGGCCTACCTCAAGGATCAGAAGCGCGTCCTGCCCTGCGCCGCCTATTGCGATGGCGAGCTGGGCGTGAAGGGGATGTATGTCGGCGTTCCGACCATCATCGGCGCCGGCGGCGTCGAGAAGATCGCCAACATCAAGCTCTCCGCAGAAGAGCAGGCCGGCTTCGACAAGTCTGTGGCCGCGGTGAAGGGCCTTGTCGAGGCCTGCAAAGCCATCGACCCCTCGCTCGCCTGAGCCTGACAGAACATAGACCAGATCAGCGCGCCTCCGGGCGCGCTTTTCTTTTGCGGCGGCTTGACTTCCAGCCCCCGCGCTCCCTTTCATCTCGCCAACGAAAAGGAGACCAAAGATGTCCGAATTCCTCGCCGAGCTTGAAGAGCGCCTCTGCCGCTACGCCGCGATTGATAGCCAGTCTGATCCCGACAGTCCCTCTTCGCCTTCGACCGCGATTCAGCTGAATATGCAGAAGGTCTTGCAGGCCGAGCTTGAGGCCATCGGCGCCGAAGATGCGGTCCTGACCGATTATGGCACCGTCATCGCAACCATCCCCGGCAATATCGAAGGGCCGACCGTGGGCTTCCTCGCCCATGTCGATACCGCGCCGCAATTCAACGCCGTGGGCGTAAAGCCGCGGGTCATCAAGGGCTATAACGGCGGCGTAATCACCTATCCTGACGATCCCGAGCTGACACTCGACCCCGCCGATTTCCCCTATCTCAACGAAAAGATCAGCCACGATATCATCACCGCCTCCGGCACCACCCTTCTCGGCGCCGACGACAAGGCGGGCGTTGCCATCGTCATGACCGCCGCCAAGCACCTTCTCGCCAACCCCGAGATCAAGCGCCCCACGCTGCGCGTGGCCTTCACCCCCGACGAGGAAATCGGCCGCGGCGTCGACAAGCGCCTGCCCAAAGATCTCGGTGCCGACTTCGCTTATACATTCGACGGCGGTAAAGCGGGCGAGATCGAATTCGAAACCTTCTCGGCCGACGAGGCCGTGGTGCACGTCAAGGGTGTCTCGATCCACCCCGGCTATGCCACCGGCAAGATGGTCAACGCCATTCACCTTGCCTCGAAAATCATCTCGACCTTGCCGCAAGCCACCATGACGCCGGAA
>JALRLK010000170.1 GCA_023254495.1 Marivivens sp.
ATTAAACTTGGGTGGAGATGCTTCTTTGAACTCCAAACTCTTTATCGGTGGAGACATTTCTGCGAATTCAAAATTAAACCTGGGCGGTGATGCATCCTTGAAATCCAAACTCTTTATCGGCGGAGACATTTCTGCGAATACAAACTTCTTATTGGGTGGTGATGCTTCCTTGAACTCCAAACTCTTTATCGGCGGAGATATTTCCGCGAATACAAATTTCTCATTGGGTGGTGATGCATCCTTGAAATCCAAACTCTTTATCGACGGTGATATTTCTGCGAATTCCAATTTAAAATTAGGCGGTGACGCTATATTATATAGTAATTTGGATGTTGGTGGTAATACATTGATAAGCGGTTCTCTAACTGTGGATGGTAGTTTGAATTTCAGGGGAATATTATCACAAACGGATATTTCACATAACGTATTAATTTCGGATCAATTGACCGTTCGTAATATAGCGGATAATGAAGTGGCTCTTGTCGTTCAACAAGATACAGGTGTATCTTCTATCGCCGAATTTAAACGGGGTAATGTAACAAAGGTTGAGATAAAGAATAATGGTGATATTTCCATGAATAGTGTCTTGAAAATAATGAATACTACAACATCCAATAATAATCCAGGTGGTACCGCAGGTGCGCTATATGTTAAGGGTGGAACACGTTTGGACGGTTCTTTGAATGTAATGGGAGACACTCATTTTGAAGGTGATATAACATTCATAGGTTCAATCACATCTATATCAGAAGTTCAGAATGCGATTTTAACTATAACAAGTGATAATATTAATAATAATCGGTTCACATATTATGGTATACCACTCGACACTGATAAAACAAGTAAATTTAATATAAATGGTGGAGCGAATTTCAATGATAGTATATCTGTGTCTGAAACAATTTATGGTAAAAATCTGGAAATGACAAGTGATGTTTCATTCAATTCGAACGCATTTATAAGTTCTAATTTATATTTGGGCGGAGATGCTTCCTTGAATTCCAAACTTTTTGTTAACGGAGACATTTCAGCGAACTCCAATTTATATTTGGGAGGTGATGCGTCGTTGAACTCGGACCTCTTTGTTAACGGTGATATTTCCGCGAATACAAATTTCTTCTTGGGAGGAGATGCATCTCTGAACTCGAAACTCTTTATAAGCGGTGACATTTCTGGGAATAGCAATTTATATTTGGGAGGCGATGCTTCCTTGAATTCGAAACTCTTTATAAGCGGTGATATTTCAGCAAACACCAACTTTTATTTGGGTGGTGATGCGTCATTGAATTCCAAACTATTTGTTAGTGGAGAAACTATATTGGGAACCGTAAATAACACAGGTGTTCCTTTATATGTGGATGGTTCTGGAGCCATGCGTATACCAGTTGGTGCCAGTAATGACCGACCATCAAATCGCACCACAACGTCGGCGGCCTGCCGGAGAAGATGGGCCTCAAGCTGGTCGAGCCGCTGCGCGAGCTGTTCAAAGACGAGGTCCGCGCCCTTGGTCGCGAGCTTGGCCTGCCCGACAGCTTCATCGGCCGCCACCCCTTCCCCGGCCCCGGCCTCGCCATCCGCTGCCCCGGCGAGATCAGCCGCGAAAAGCTCGAGATCCTGCGCAAGGCCGATGCGGTGTTCATCGACCAGATCCGCAAGCACGGGCTTTATGACGAGATCTGGCAGGCGTTTGTGGCGATCCTGCCCGTTCGCACCGTGGGCGTCATGGGCGATGGCCGCACCTACGATTATGCCTGCGCCCTGCGCGCGGTGACCTCGGTCGACGGCATGACGGCGGATTACTATCCCTTCACCCATGAGTTCCTCGGCGAGACCGCCACGCGGATCATCAACGAGGTCAAGGGCATCAACCGCTGCACCTATGACATTACGTCAAAGCCGCCGGGAACCATCGAGTGGGAGTGATCCGGCTCACCGGACAATTGATCTGCGCCAACGAGGGCCAAACCGCCCTCGTCCTATCCCATCTTCCCGAGCATATCCGCCTGACCCGCGCCGAGCCGGACTGCATTTCCTTCGAGGTGCGGCAAAGCGCCGATCCTCTTGTGTGGGACGTCGCAGAGGTGTTCTCTAGCCGCGCGGCGTTCGAGGCACACCAGGCGCGGGCCGCTGCATCCGCCTGGGGACGGGCCACCAAAGGGATCGAGCGGCAGTATGTCATCACAGAGGACTGATCTAGCCACCACCCTGAGTGCGGCGGTCTGGATGACCGGCGCGATTGCCTCGTTCACGGCGATGGCGATTGCAGGGCGGGCGGTCAGCTTTGCGCTCGATACTTTCGAGATCATGTTCTACCGCAGCCTGATCGGCATCCTGATCGTTGGCTCGGTCGCCCTTGGCACCGGCAAATGGCGCGAGGTGACGGGGCGCAATCTCGGTCTGCACTTCGGCCGTAACCTCGCGCATTTCGCGGGCCAGAACCTGTGGTTCTTCGCCATCACCGTGATCCCGCTGGCGCAGGTCTTTGCGCTTGAGTTCACCACGCCCATCTGGGTCATCCTGCTCTCGCCGATCTTTCTGGCCGAGCCGATCCGCAAGGCGGGCGTGATCGCGGCGGTGATGGGATTTGCGGGAATCCTGATCGTGGCGCGGCCAAGCCCCGAGAGCCTTAACATCGGGATCCTCGCTGCGGCCCTTTCGGCCGTCTGCTTTGCTTTCACGGCCGTCTTTACCCGCCGCCTGACCCGGACCGAGACGATCACTTGCATCCTCGTCTACCTGACAACCATGCAGGCGGTCTTTGGCCTTATATTCTCGGGCTACGATGGCGACATTGCCCTGCCCGATCCTACCACCGCGCCGTGGCTCGTCCTGATCGGCTGCGCTGGCCTCCTCGCGCATTTCTGTCTAACCAACGCGCTTCGCATCGCGCCGGCCTCGATCGTCATGCCGATTGATTTCGCCCGTCTGCCGGTCATCGCCATCGTCGGCGCGCTATTCTACAGCGAGCCACTCGACGCCTTGGTTTTCCTCGGCGCGGCGCTGATCTTTGCGGGCAACTGGATCAACATCACGCGCTCGGCCAAAGCCTGAGAAGCGCAGGAAACGGATTGCCCGACGGTCGGCGCAGCCCTAGCGTGCCACCATGACACAGCAAAAGACCCTTTCCTTAGAGGGCTGGATTCTCCTCTTCGTGCTCAGCGCGATCTGGGGCGGCTCGTTCCTGTCGAACAGGGTGGTGCTCGAAGAGGTTCCGGTGTTCACGGTCGTGGCCTTCCGCGTCGTCACCGGAGCCGCGCTCCTCTGGATCTGGGTCTTTGCACGCGGGTTGCCGCTGCCTAAAGGGGGCAAGCGCTGGGCGCTGATCGCTTTGTCGAGCGTTCTGAACAACGTGGTGCCCTTTACCCTGATCGTCTGGGGGCAGCAGCATATCCCCTCCGGCCTCGCCGGCATTCTCAATTCGATGACCGCCATCTTCACGGTGCTTTTAGCGGCGCTCGTCTTTGCCGATGAGCGGCTGACCTTGCGCAAGCTGGGCGGCGTGGCCTTGGGTTTCGTCGGTGTCGTTTTGGCAATCGGCCTCTCATCGCTGAAGCAGCTCGACCCCTTCTCGCTCGGCCAGATCGCCGTGGTGGCTGCGACGATGAGCTATGCGGTGGCCGGTGCGGTGGGGCGCTTTGCCATGGCGGGGCTGCGCGCCGAAGTCGGCGCGGCATCGACCCTCACCGTCTCGAGCCTCATCATGATTCCGCTGGCCCTCACCTTTGAAGGGATCCCGAGCGTCAATCTGGCGGCATCAACCTGGGCGGGGCTTCTCTATCTGGGGGTCATGGCTTCGGCTGTCGCCTATCTCCTTTTCTACCGCGTTCTGATCATGGCGGGCGCGGGCAATCTGAGCCTTGTGACCCTCCTGATCGCGCCGATTGCCATCGTCCTCGGGGCCATCGTTTATAGCGAGGCGCTGGCGCCGAACGCCTACTTGGGCTTTGCCGTGATCGCCCTTGGCCTTCTCGTCATCGACGGGCGGCTCTTTCGCCGCGCCAGATAATGCTGGACCTCGGATCGGCCCCCCGCTAGGCAATTGCCATGATCTATGAAACGGCCAAAGACTGGCGCGATGCGCCGCGCAAACACGTCCTCCTGTCCGGCATGTCCGGACTGGGAAAGACCCATGTTTCCAACATCCTGCGGGCAGAGGGGCATTGGTTCCACTACTCGATCGATTACCGCATCGGCACGCGCTACATGGGCGAGCTGATCGTCGACAACGCCAAGCGCGAGGCGATGAAGGTTCCGTTCCTGCGCGAGCTTCTGATGACCGACTCGATCTATCTGGGATCGAACATCACCTTCAACAACCTCACGCCCGTGGCGTCCTACCTCGGCAAACCGGGCGATCCCGCGCTTGGTGGCCTGCCGATGGATGTCTACCGCGAGCGGCAGGAGCAGTTCCGCAAGGCCGAGATTTCGGCCCTGATGGACACCGGCTATTTCATCCGCCGCGCAGAGGCGCTGTATGGCTATCCGCATTTCGTCTGCGATACTGGCGGGTCGATCTGCGAATGGGTCGATCCTGAGGATCCGAACGATCCGATCATGGCCGAGCTTGCGGCGCAAACGCTGATGGTCTGGATCAAAGGGAGCGAAGCGCACACCGCCGAACTCGTCCGCCGCTTCGACCGAGCACCCAAGCCGATGGCCTATCAGCCCGAGTTTCTCGAGGCGGCTTGGGCCGAATATCTCGCCGAGACCGGCAAGGCGCCCGAGAAGGTCAATCCCGACGCCTTCATCCGCTGGACCTATGCCCGCGCCCTCGCCCACCGCCAGCCGCGTTATGCGGCGATGGCCGAGCGCTGGGGCGTCACGGTCACGGCCGAAGACATGATGGCCGTCAAATCCGCGCAGGACTTTGAAGACGCCATCGCCCGCGCCCTTGAGATGCGGGGCTGAGCGGCCTATCTCCTCTTTTTCCACCCACCGGACCTGATCAAATGCCCATCAAACTGCCCGAGAATCTGCCCGCCTATTCCGTCCTCTCCAAAGAGGGCGTGATGGTGATGTCGGACGACCGGGCCTCGCATCAGGATATCCGGCCGCTGCGGATCGGCCTTCTCAACCTGATGCCGAAGAAGATCCAGACCGAGAACCAGTTCGCCCGCCTAATTGGCGCGACGCCCCTGCAGGTCGAGCTGAGCCTCATTCGGATGTCGGAGCACCAGACCCGCAACACCGCAGCCGAACATATGGAAGAATTCTACCGCCCCTTCGCGGATGTGAAGGCGAGCAGAGAAAAGTTTGACGGACTCATCATCACCGGCGCCCCGATCGAGCATCTGCCTTACGAGGAAGTGACCTATTGGGACGAGCTGCGCGAGGTCTTTGACTGGACCCAAAGCCATGTGCATTCCACCTTCGGCGTCTGCTGGGGCGGGATGGCGATGGCCTATCATTTCCACGACGTCCCCAAGATCATGCTCGATCACAAGGCCTTTGGCTGCTTCCGCCATGCCAATCTGGCGCCGGCCTCGCCGTTCTTGCGGGGGTTCTCGGACGATATGGTTGTGCCGGTGAGCCGCTGGACCGAGATCCGGCGCGAGGATGTGGCGCAGGTGCCCGATCTGAACCTCTTGATCGACAGCCAGTACAGTGGCCCTTGCCTGATCGAAGATGCGGGCAAGCGGGCGCTCTATGTGTTCAACCACTTCGAATACGACAGTGGCACGCTGAAGGAAGAGTATGACCGTGACGTGGCCAATGGCACGCCGATCAACGTTCCGGCCAACTACTATCCCGACGACGATCCGACCCAGCCGCCGCAGAACCGCTGGCGCAGCCACGCACATCTGCTTTATGGCAACTGGATCAACGAGATATACCAAACCACGCCCTACGATCTGACCAAGATCGGCCAATAGGCGGCGGCCCGCCGTGGCGATTGCGCGGCGGACGCCATGCCCCCATATTGGTGTGGAAGTCACCGGAGTTGATGATGGATCTTCCCTTCGACGGCGCCATCAGCCGCAACTTTCGCGAGAATGCCGATCCCGCGGTCCGGCAGGCTATTGAAAGCAAGGGCAAGAAGGCGATCCTCAATCCGACCTATCCCTACGCCGAGGAGTGTTCCCGCAAGGCCTATGAGGCCGAAATGGACGCGCTGCAGATTGAACTGGCGCGGCTTCAGGCTTGGGTGAAAGACACAGGCCAGCGCATCGCCATTGTATTTGAAGGGCGGGATGCTGCAGGAAAAGGCGGCACAATCAAGAGGTTTAACAAGAATCTTAATCCTCGGGGCGCGCGGGTTGTGGCCCTCTCCAAGCCTACCGAAACCGAGGCGGCCCAGTGGTATTTCCAGCGCTATATCGCCCATCTGCCCGCAGCCGGAGAGATCGTCTTCTTTGACCGGAGCTGGTACAATCGCGGCGTTGTCGCACAGGTGTTCGGGTTCTGCACGCCCGCGCAGCGGGAGGCCTGGTTCGGCCAAGTGCCAGATTTCGAGAAAATGTTGGTCGACGATGGCATCCGCCTTTTCAAATTCTGGCTCAATATCGGCCCCGCGACCCAGCTCGACCGTTTTCTTGATCGCGAGAAAGACCCGCTGCGCCAATGGAAGCTCAGCAAGATCGACGTTGAGGGCCTGAACCGCTGGGAGGCCTATACAGACGCCATCGGCGAGACCCTCACGCGCACGCACAGCGATATTGCGCCCTGGACCGTCATTCGCGGCGATGACAAACGGCGCGCCCGTGTCGCTGCGATCCGCGCGGTCCTTTCCCAGATCGAATATGCTCGGAAAGATGCGGCCGTTGCACTGCCGCCCGATCCGATGATCTGCGGTGGGCCGGAGATATGGCATGGTTAAGCAGGGCTACCACCACGGCAATCTGCGCGAGGCGCTGATCGTCGCCTGTCTGCGGCTCATCGAGGAAAAGGGCCCGACCGGCTTTACCCTTTCCGAAGCTGCCCGCGTGGCCGGCGTCACTCCCGCCGCCGTTTACCGCCATTTCGAAGGCCGCGAAGACCTGATCGCCGCCGCCGCGCATCAGGGCTATGAAATCTTCGCCGACATGATGGAAGAGGCCTATGCCAAGGGCCTGCCCTCGGCGCTCAAAGCCTTTGAAGGCACGGGCCGCGCCTACCTCGCCTTCGCCCGCCGCTTTCCTGGCCATTATGTGGCGATGTTCGAGAGCGGCATCTCGATCCAGCGGACATCCGAGCTGAACAAGGTCGCAAGCCGTGGCCTTGGGGTCTTGGAGAAGGCCGCGGCCGAGCTCTCCAAACACATCCCGCCGGAAAAACGCCCGCCGCCGCAGATGTTTGCCGCTCATGTCTGGGCGATGAGCCACGGCGTGGTCGAGCTTTTCGCCCGCGGCTCGCCGGGGACGAAATCGCCCTTCCCGCCCGAAGACCTGCTGGAATCGGGGATTGGCGTCTACCTGCGCGGCCTCGGCCTCATTCCGCCGGATAGCTAACGGTTTTTCCCAAGCTCTTTCATCCGCGCGGCAAGACCGACCTTGCCGCACCCGGCCATCTGTTCGGCGACAGCATTGAAATCGGCGTCAGCGCGGTTCTGGTTCAGTTTTGACTTGGCCAGAACCCGTGCAATCTCGATGCGGAAGGCCACGATGTTGTCGAGCATCATATCCAGATAGTCTTTCGACGCATCGGCCATCCGCCAGCCCGCTGACCCGTTCTCTGCCTCCTCATGCCGCTTGGTCAGCCTGCCCACTACGGCAAGCTTGGTCTTGCGGTCATGCTGGAAACTGATGTGGCCATGGACATGCACGACCTGATAGTTCCAGGTCGGCACGGCTTTGTGCGTTTCGGCCTTGGTGGGATACCAGTTCGGCGAGATATAGCTGTCCTCGCCCCGAAAGATAGCCAAGACCTCGGCGCCATCCCCCAAGAGGCGATGCAAATCATTCGCCAGCGCAATATGCCCGACCAGAGCATCCTCCTCGCGCAAAAGCGGCACATGGTTTGCCACAAGCCCCTCGGGCGTCTGCGCCACCAGAGCCGCCAACGGAAAGGCCTCGATCAGCGCTTCGATGGCATCGGCATCGGTCTCGTGAAAATGGGCAGGCGTATACATCATCATTTCCCCAAAATGAAAAAGGGCCGCGGAACCCGCAGCCCTTGTCTTGGCACAGCCAAAGATCCTTGTCGATCAGCGCTTCGAGAACTGGAAGCTGCGGCGGGCCTTGGCCTTACCGTACTTCTTACGCTCGACAACGCGGCTGTCGCGGGTCAGGAAGCCAGCGGCCTTGAGCGCGCCACGCAGGGCGGGATCGTAAAGCTGCAGAGCTTTCGAGATGCCGTGCTTGACAGCGCCAGCCTGACCGGAGAGGCCGCCGCCCTTGACGGTGGCGGTCACGTCAAACTGGCCCGACACACCGGCAACCTGGAACGGCTGGCGCAGGATCATCTGCAGAACCGGACGGGCGAAGTAGACGCTCATCTCTTTGCCGTTGACGGTGACCTTGCCGGAGCCCGGCTTGATCCACACACGGGCAACAGCGTCTTTACGCTTGCCGGTGGCATAGGAGCGGCCCTTAACGTCACGCATCGGCTCACGAGGGGTTTCGACTTCAGCGGCAGAAGTAGCAGCGGCAACAGCGCCGAGCTCTTCCAGGGAATTGAGTTGTTCGGCCATCTATCAGACCCTCGTGTTTTTCTTGTTCATCGACTTGACGTCGAGAACTTCGGGCTTCTGGGCTTCCATACCGTGCTCGGTACCGGCGAAGACGCGCAGATGGGTCATCTGCTGACGGCTCAGACGGCCGCCCGGTAGCATCCGCTTCACGGCCTGGGTGATGACGCGCTCGGGGTGGGCCCCCTCGAGGATCTCGCCCGTGGTGCGCGACTTGATGCCGCCCGGGTGGCCGGTGTGCCAGTAGTTCGGCTTTTCACGCTTGTCGCCAGTGAGCTGAACCTTTTCAGCGTTGATGACGATCACGTTGTCACCCATGTCCATGTGGGGGGTGAAGGACGGCTTGTGCTTGCCACGAAGCCGCATGGCGATGATCGACGCAAGACGGCCCAGAACGACGCCCTCGGCGTCGATCAGGATCCATTTCTTGTCGATATCTGCCGGAGTAGCAGAGAAGGTTTTCATGTCTCACCAGAGTAAAGAGGGCGCTTTGCGGCGCCTGTCATCGGGATGGGCGGGTTATAGCGCCCAAAAACGCACAGTCAAGCGCCCTAAATCTTTATTACACTAGCAAAATCAATTACTTGCTAAAATGGTAATATTATACCCCAACTTTTCTACCGCTTCGGCGGGATCGAATAGGTCAAACCCGCCCGCGCCACCAGATCCTCCTGCCCCGCGCTTCGGATATAGGCCTCGCCCACCGCAAGCGCCCGCCCCAGCTTTAGGATCCGAACTTCACACAAAAGGTCGGTATCGGCCTTCGGCTTGCGCATGAAGTCGATCGCGCAATTCGTCGTCACCGCCAGCGCCTCGGGCCCGATCCTCGACAATATCGCCAGATAGACCGCCACATCCGCCAAAGCAAAAAGCGTTGGCCCCGAAACGGTATTGCCGGGCCGCAGATGCCGGTGATCGACCGCCAGCCGCAGAACGAGCCGTTCTTCACCCGCCTCGTCCACCACATAATCGTCCGCCACCTGTGGAAAATGCTCGGTCAGAAAAATCTGCAGTGCCTTTTTGTCCATCTTCAGGGTCATGTCTTTCCTCGCCTTGCGCCCTCCCCTAGACTTGGCCCGTATCTTGAGGAGGAACAAGATGGACCTGCTTCTGCGAAGCGATGAAAACGGCGTCGCCACGCTCACCATGAACGCCCCCGAGCGGCTCAACGCCCTCTCCGACGCCATGCTCGCGGCCCTTCATGCCGCATTCGACGAGATCGCCGAAGATCGCGCCATCCGCGCGGTCATCCTCGCCGGCACCGGCAAGGCCTTCTGCGCCGGCCACGATCTCAAGGAAATGCAGGCGGGCCGCCAGTCGCCCGATAAAGGTGCGGCCTATTTCGCCGATCTCTTCGCCCGCTGCTCGGCCCTGATGCAACGCATCCAATCCATCCCGCAACCGGTCATCGCTCAGGTCCACGGCATCGCCACCGCCGCCGGCTGCCAACTCGTCGCCACCTGCGACCTCGCCATCGCCGCCGAGGGCACCCGTTTCGGCGTCAACGGCGTCAACATCGGCCTCTTCTGCTCGACCCCCATGGTCGCCCTCACCCGCAATGTCCCCCGCAAAAACGCCTTCGAGATGCTCACCACCGGCCGCTTCATCGAGGCCGCCGAGGCCACCCGCATCGGCCTCGTCAACCACGCCGTCCCGCACGACCAACTCGCCTCGGAAACCCGCGCCCTCGCCGATATTATCGCGGCCAAACTGGCAAGCGCTGTCCGCATCGGCAAACGCGCCTTCTACGAACAAGCGCCCATGACCACCGCCGAGGCCTACGCCTACGCCGGCGCGGTCATGACCGAAAACATGCTCAACCGCGACACCGAAGAAGGCATCACCGCCTTCCTCGAAAAACGCGAACCCGCCTGGAAGGCCTAGGCTTCTTTTGGCCCAAAATACTCCGGGGGAGCGCCGCCAGGCGCGGGGGCAGAGCCCCCTGCCCGCTCAAAGCCCGTAAAGATCGCTGAACTTGGCCTTGAGATAGGCCAGAAGCGGCTTTTCCGAAGGAGCAAACCCGGCCGCCTTCTCAATCGTCTCCGCAGGCTCATAAAGCCCGCCATGCGTCTGCAGATTGGCCCTGAGCCAACCGGTGGCGCGGCTCGTGTCGCCCTTGGCGAGATCATCATCAAGATCCGGAACAGCGACACGCAGCGCCTCGTGCAGGCAGCCTGCATAGACATTGCCAAGGCTGTAGGTCGGGAAATAGCCGAAAAGCCCCGCCGACCAATGCACATCCTGCAAAACCCCGTTCGAGGGCTTGTCGACCGCATAGCCAAAGTCCGAGTTGAACCGGTCGTTCCACGCAGCCTCAAGGTCCTTGACCGTCAGGTCGCCCGCAATCAGCGCCCGCTCGAGATCAAATCGCAGCATGACGTGCAGGTTATATTGCAGCTCGTCCGCCTCGGTGCGGATATAGCCTGCATTCACCCGGTTCACGACCTTGTAGAAGGTCTCCGCATCCGGCACCCCGAAATCGCCGAACACATCCCGCATCCGGCCAAAGAGCCAGCCGGTAAAGGCGCGGCTGCGGCCGATCTGATTTTCATAGATCCGGCTCTGGCTTTCATGCACGCCCATCGAAACGCCGCGCCCAAGCGGCGTCAGAAGATAGGCCTCGTCGATCCCCTGCTCATAGGCGGCGTGGCCCACCTCATGGATCGTCGAATAGAAGCAGTTGAACGGATCGGTGAGGCTCGTGCGCGTGGTGATCCGCACGTCCTGCCCCGAGCCCGACGAGAAGGGATGCACCGCCTTGTCGATCCGCCCGTGATCGAGGTCATAACCGAAGGCCAGCGCCAGCTCCTGCGAAAGCTTCAGCTGCGCCTCTTCGGCAAATTCACCCGAAAGCTGCATCGGCGCCTCGGCCCCCAGCACCGCCTCGCGCAACTCGACCAGACCGGGCCGCAAAGCCGTAAACATCGCCGCGATCTGGGCGCCATTGGCGTTGGGCTCGTAATTGTCGAGGAGTGCATCATAAAGATCGCCGCCCTCGGCCAGCGCCTGCGCCTCTTCGATCCGAAGCGCGACAACCTTTTCGAGAACCGGCAGGAAGGCCGCCACATCCTCGTCACGCCGCGCTCCGGCCCAGATGCGATGCGCCTTCGAGGTGGTGCTGGCGATCTCCGCCGCGAGCCGCGCCGGAACCTTCATCGTCTTCTCATAGTTGCGCCGGATGTGCCGCAGGTTGGCCTTGGCCACCGCACCCTCGGGCTTGGCCCGCTCGAGCCAATCGGCGATCTGCGGATCGGTCTTACGGGCATGGAGCACTTTCGACATCGCCGCGTGTTCCGCCGCCCGCTGGTCCGACGCACCCTCGGGCATCATCGTTTCCTGATCCCAGCCAAGGCGGCCCGCGACCTCGCCCAAGGCCTCGGTATCGCGCTGAAACTCCATCAGCTCGTCATAAGGATTGGCGTTAGCGATCATCATTTGTCTCCCCGGATAGATTGGGCCAGCGGATAGCGGGCAAGATAGCGGCCGCGCAGGATCAGAACCCAGAGCGCCACGGCGCCGATCTGGTGCACGATGGCGATATGGACCGGCGCGGAATAGAGCGCGGTCACGATGCCGAGGATCACCTGCAGCAGCATCACCGCAAACATCGCGTTGAAGGCAAAACGTGTATGCCCATTCGGGTTGCGGCGGGCGCCCCACCAGATCACCGCGCCATAGAGGAACAAGGCATAGGCGACCATGCGGTGCACGAATTGCACAAGGCCCGCGTCCTCAAAGAAATTGCGCCACAAAGGCGTGATCGTGAAGGGATCCGGCGGCAGGAAGCTGTCGCCCATCAGGGGCCATGTCGGAAAGGCGCGGCCCGCGTCGATGCCCGCGACAAGCGCGCCAAGAAGGATCTGAATGAAGGCCAGATGCATGAGCCCCGTCGACCGGCCAAAAAGGCGTGTGTCGGCGCTACGCCGCGCCTGCATCAGGTCGGCCTCACGCCGGCCCAGAAGGAAGACATACCAGGCGGCAAAGCCCAGGATGATGAAGGCAAGGCCAAGATGGATCGCAAGGCGATAGGAGGCCACATCGAGCATCTCGCCGCCGAGGCCCGAGGAGACCATCCACCAGCCGATCGCCCCTTGCAGCCCGCCGAGTCCACCGAGGAACAGAAGCCGCCCGGTCCAGCCAGTCGGGATCTTGCGGGCGGCCAAAAAGCCGAAGAATCCAAGCGCCCAGACAAGGCCGATCACTCGGCCAAGCTGGCGGTGGCCCCATTCCCACCAATAGATGTCCTTGAACTCCTCAAGGCTCATCCCCTTGTTCTGAAGTTGATATTCGGGGATCTGCTGATATTTCTCGAACTCGGCCATCCAAGCGGCCTCGCTCAGCGGCGGGACAGAGCCGGTCACCGGCTTCCACTCGGTGATCGACAGGCCGGAATCGGTCAGGCGCGTCATGCCGCCCACGGCGATCATCAACGCCACCATCGCGAAGATCACCATGATCCAAGCCCGTATCGCGCCGCGCGCGCCCTTGCCGCCGCGGTCGATACCGCCGGGGGCGGCTGCGGGCTTGGTTGCCTCCTCGACGTCCTGAAAGATCGCGCGTTGTTTGTCGGCCATATCGACTCTCCGGTTTTCAGTGGCCGGACCCTAAGCCGCGGCCAAACGTGCGGCAAGGGTTCAGCCGCGGTCTTTCCAGCGCACCATCTGCCGCAGGATGCCGTGCAGCATCTGCACATCCGCCCGCGTGAGCGGCATCCGGCTCCAGAGGTTGCGCAGGTTCTGGCGCATATGCGGCGCCTTGTCCTCGGGGAAGAAGAAACCCGCCTCTTCAAGGCGATCCTCGTAGTGTTCGGCGAGCTTTTCCATCTCGATCTGAGTGGCCCAGTCGCCCTGCATATCCATCCGCTCGTGCACGATCTCGGCGCTGGCGCGACGCCATTCATAGGCAGTCAGCAAAACGCATTGCGCGAGGTTGAGCGAGGAGAACTCGGGGTTCACCGGCACCGAAATGATCGCGTTGGCAAGGGCGATATCGCTGTTTTCCATCCCCGCCCGCTCGGGTCCGAACATCACGGCGACTTTGCCACCCTCGGCAATCCGCTTGGCGGCATCGGCCATCGCTGCTTCGGGGCTAAGGACGGGTTTTGTCAGACCCCGCGGCCGCGCCGTGGTGGCATAGACATAGGTGCAATCGGCCACGGCCTCTTCGGTGGTGGAGAAAAGCTGCGCCTCGTCCAAGAGACGCCCCGCGCCCGAAGCCATCGCCACGGCCTTCTGGTTGGGCCAGCCGTCGCGGGGATCGGTGATCCGCATCCGGTCGAGCCCGAAATTCCACATCCCCCGCGCGGCGGCGCCGATATTCTCGCCCATCTGGGGGCGTAAAAGCACGAAGGCGGGCTGAGGCTGGCCGGTCGGCATTTCCGTTCCTTTTCTGGTCCGGCGCGTGATACGCTGTGCGGACACCCCACGCAAGGAGCCCGACATGGCCTATGACGAAGGATTGGCCTCACTTATGCGCGAGGCGCTCGAGAATGAACCGGGATACTCCGAGAAGAAGATGTTCGGCGGCCTGTGTTTCCTCGTCTATGGCAACATGGTTTCGGGCGTTCACTCGGGCGGCGGGATGTTTCGCGTGGGCAAGGCCAATGAGGCCGAGGCGCGGGCAATCCCCGGCACGGGCCCGATGCTTTTCACCGGCAAACCGATGGGCGGGATGATTGAGGCCAGCGACGAATTGATGGCTGATGACGACCGGCGGGCGGCCCTCATGGCGATCGCCCTGACCCATGCAAAAAGCCTTCCGCCGAAGTAGCGGCTCGGCTATAGCGGCGCAAAGACTTGGGGAATGGGACCACAGAGATGAGCGACACCGACGATCTGCCGCAGGTTTACCTGATCACGCCGCCCGAGTTCGAGCTTTCGACCTTCCCCGACCGCCTCGCCGCCTGTCTCGATGCCGTGCCCGTGGCCTGCGTGCGCCTTGGGCTGGCGAGCCGCGACGAGGACAAGATCGGCCGCGCCGCCGATGCCTTGCGGGCCGTCACGCAGGAGCGTGACGTGGCGCTCGTGATCGAGACCCATCTCAAGTTTGTCGAGCGCCATGGCCTCGACGGGGTGCACCTGACAGACGCCGCCCGCTCGGTGAAAAAGGCCCGCAAAGACCTTGGCGAGGATGCCATCGTCGGCACCTTCTGCGCCGGGTCGCGGCATGACGGGATGACCGCGGGCGAACTTGGCGCCGACTACATCAGCTTTGGTCCCGTGGGCCAAACCGGCCTTGGCACCGGATCGGTCGTCGAGCCCGAGCTTTTCGAGTGGTGGAGCCAGATGATCGAGGTTCCGGTCGTCGCCGAAGGCGCGCTTGATGCGGGCCTGATCCGCGCACTTGCGCCTTACACTGATTTTTTCGGCATTGGTGATGAAATCTGGAAGGCCGACGATGCCGCCGCCGCGCTGAAGGCGCTCGTCGCGGCGATGGGCTAGTCGTCGTTCACACCCGCGGCGATCAAACCGGCGCGGACCTTGTTTTCCAGAAGCCGCGCCAGCGCTTTGCGGTCCTCGATCTCGGCCACGCGCACCGGCGCATGATATTGGATCGTCACCGATCCCTGCCGCGCCGCCGCCAGCGTCGAGAGCAGATGCGGCCCGAAATCCATATCGCCCCACCAGCCATACTGGCGTGGATCGGCCCCCTCGGCGGCGCGATAGATGACCGTCACCGGCTGGATCGAGAGGGTCTCGCGCAGGCCATCGGCATAGAAGGCGGCAAAGAGCGTGGGCTTGAACGGCAAGACACGGCGGCCATCGGTCGAGGTGCCTTCGGGAAAGAACAAGAGCTTGTGGCCGTAAGAGAGGCGGCGGATAAACTCCTGCACCTGTAGCCGCGCCTCGCGCGGATCGCGGCGGATAAAGACGGTGCCAGTCGCCTTGGCGAGCCAGCCGATCCCGGGCCAGCCGGCCACCTCGGCCTTGGAGACGAAATAGATCCGCTTGCGGGCGTTGAGGGCGAAAATGTCGAGCCAGCTCGAGTGATTGGCGACAACCGCGCCCGGCCCCTTCATAGCTTGGCCTTCTGTATGGTAGTCAATGCCAAGGATGACAAAAGCCGTCCGGCAGACCGCTTGTGTGATATACGGCGTCAGCAGGCGGCGCTGGCCCCAAAGCGGGCGCTCGATCAGGCGCATGGTCAAGAGGACGGCAAGGCCGCCAAAGACCACGACCGCGAGCGGCAGGACACGCAGAAGCACCCGAACCCAGCCCGCGGCACTGATCCGCTCGGGTGCCGGTTCTTCCCGCCAGGCTTCGGTCACTGGCCCCGACCCTTGGTGTAAATCGCTCTTTGCGTTTCGTTCATGCGGGCGGTGTCTAGGATGAGGCAGACGTCGGTGGTGTTGAAAGCGTGGTCGATATAAGCTCCCTCGCCCACAAAGCCGCCGATCCGCAGATAGGCTTTGATCAGCGCAGGCGTTTGCGACATGGCCCGACGGCGGTCGATCCGTTCTTCGGGGATCAGGTCCATTCTCTGGAAGGTTTGCTCCACCGCTCGGACCCGGATGTCCTCGGGCGCGAGATGGCGATAATGCAGGTGAGATAGCGGCTCTTCCAGCGCCTGCACGTTGGTTCCATGGAACGAGGCCACGCCGAAGAGGATCTCGACCCCGTGATCGGCAACATAACCGGCAAGACCATTCCAAAGGTGATACATCGCCATGCCGCCGCGATAGCGGGCGTCAACGCAGGACCGGCCAAGCTCCAAAAGGCGCCGCCCCGAGGATTTAAGAACCGTCAGATCGTATTCGTCCTCGGAATAGAACTGACCCGCTTTTTCGGCCTGCTCTCCTCGCAAGACCCGATACACGCCCACAACGTGATCGCCCTTGGGAAGGCGCTGATCAATCAAGACAAGATGATCGAAATAGGGATCAAAGCGGTCGATCTCGAGTTTCTGCTCATGGTCGACCATTGGCCCCGAGCCCCCGAGCTCTTCGACAAATACCCGATACCGCAGGCGCTGGGCCGCACGAATATCGGCCGGGTCTTGCGCCAGCTTTAGGGCAAACTTGGAGTGGGATGCGGTCATGCCGTCCACGGGGCCTCGTCAAAGTCGCGCCCTTCTAGTCCGGTTGGCAAGTCCGGCGCAAGGAGCGGTGAAGCCGCAGGCGGAGGCGCACTTGACATAGCCCCCCATAATTCTACTTTAGGTTGCATCTTCTTGGCCGGACGCCAGCTCAAGCATGACGCGAGCACTGTTAACGACAACCTTGCCTTCCTCGGGAAAATTCACCGTGACCTTGCCGCCGATATTAGACTGGACCTGCCCAACCCCCCAATCGGGTCTTGCGGGATGGACGACATACATACCCGGCTCGAGATGCGAATTAAGATTTTCGTCCATTCAACCTCCTTCACGAGGCACGCGATGACCAACACCGAGGACTTTGCCGCGCTCGTCAGTTCGCGGATATGTCACAACCTTATTAGCCCGATTGGCGCAATCGGCAATGGGGTTGAACTTTTGGAGATGACCAGACAGGGCAACGGACCCGAACTTGCTCTGATTTCAGACAGCGCAGAAAGCGCCTCAGCCCGGGTGAGATTCTTTCGGTTTGCCTTCGGCTCGGCAAAAGAAGGCCAAGCCATTGGAATCGACGAAATCAGCGCGATTCTAACGGCGAGAAGCAAAGACGGGCGCTTTCGATACACTTGGGCCGAAGACGGAACGATCGACCGACCTGTGGCCAAGTTGCTCTTTTTGGCGATCCTTTGCGTCGAACACGCCCTGCCTCGCGGCGGACAAATCCGGGTGGCGCGAACCCAAGGCGGGTGGCATATCAAATCAGTCGGCGGAAAGGTCCAGTTGGACGATGTTCTCTGGGCCGCTCTGCAGCAAGGCAAAGAGCCTCTTTCCCTCGACTAAGGCCGTATTCAATTCGCGGCATTGGCCATGATGGCCGACATCGCTACGGCGTCCTTCCTTGGCCGCAACACTGCCGCCACGGGCGACCCCGAAGTCCTGAGCATCGCCACCGCCAAGACGATGCTGAACCTGACCGACACCAACAGCGGCGACCAGACCATCCTGCATGCCCAACTCCCTTCGCGCATTGTTCCGGGCCAAACCGTCACCTTCCACATGACCTACACCACGCGCATCCCCAAATTGGTCGAGCGCGGTTGTATCGCAATTTGTGGCTTTGGTGTCGAGTGGCACCTCGTTGATCATCCAGTCTTCGAATGCCTGCCCGCGGTCTTTTGCACACCATATTGCTTTGTCTTTGCCCTTAGTTCGATTTAAGATATTTTGCGAGAAGATCTTAAT
>JALRLK010000028.1 GCA_023254495.1 Marivivens sp.
AGTAACGTTGCGTTCAGGATAGAGCGACATTGGTGAATAACCCGTTAAAGTAGCGCCTTTCTCATGGTGAACTATCGAGGGTTGTATATCTTTTTGGATGGCTGTTGTTTTAGCCCATCTTCTCCGTGCTCGGCTACGGCACGCACCCACGCCATAAATTCGTCCTCGGATAGCCCGTGGGCCTCAAGCGCGTCTTCGATCTCGATCAGCCCATGCGCCACCGCTCTGACAACCGCGGCCTTCCTTGAGGCCACCCAGCGTTTGGTATCAACTTAAGGCAAATCAGAAAGGCCCATCAATGTTCCGTCAGGCAACCGCACCGAGCGCGGCCCCTTTGCTTTCTTGATATACATTTCACACCCTTGTGTTCCCACGATGCAGAACCTGAAGGTCGGGATTTAAAGACCGGTGAAACCGCCTCTTGAGAGTGCTTCGTATTTTCCTATATTCCGGCAGACCTCAGTAACCCGCCGGAAACCCATGCCCGCCGCGCACCCGATCAATTCGCTTGGCTTTGCCAAGCCGCCCAGCGAGACGCGCGTCGTCGTCGCCATGTCGGGCGGCGTGGATAGCTCTGTTGTGGCCGCGCAGCTGGCGGAAGAGGGCTATGACGTGGTCGGCGTGACGCTGCAGCTTTACGATCACGGGGCGGCGCTGGCCAAGAAGGGCGCTTGCTGTGCGGGGCAGGATATCCACGATGCCCGCCGCGTGGCCGAAGCCATGGGCTTTCCCCATTACGTTCTCGACTATGAAAACATCTTCAAGGACGCGGTGATCGAAGAGTTTGCCGATAGCTACCTCGCCGGGGCAACCCCCGTCCCCTGCATCCGCTGCAACGAGCGGGTGAAGTTCAAGGATCTTCTGGCAACGGCCCGCGATCTCGAGGCGGATTGCATGGCCACGGGCCATTATATCCAGCGCAAGATGGGCGGTGGGCCGGAGTTGCATTGCGCGGCCGATGCCAACCGAGATCAGAGCTATTTTCTATTCTCGACGACGCCCGAACAGCTCGAGTTCCTGCGCTTTCCCTTGGGCCACCTGCCCTCGAAGGACGCGACCCGCAAGCTGGCCGCGAAATACGGGCTCGCCGTGGCCGACAAGCCCGACAGCCAAGACATCTGCTTTGTGCCGAACGGCAATTATGCCTCGGTGATCGAAAAGCTGCGCCCCGGCGCGGCCGAGCCGGGCGAGATTGTCGACGTTGAGGGCAATGTGCTGGGCGAGCACCGCGGCGTGATCCACTACACCATCGGCCAGCGCCGTGGCCTCGGCATCGGCGGGCTGGCCGATCCGCTCTATGTGGTGCGGCTCGATGTGGACAAGCGGCAGGTTGTCGTCGGACCGAAAGACCTTCTGGCCACGCGGACCATCCCCGTGCGCGAGACCAACTGGCTTGGCGATGGCGCCTTCACCGATCAGGTCGAGCGCGAGATTTCCGTGAAGGTCCGCTCGACCCGCCCGCCGGCGCCCGCGATCCTGCGGCCGATTTCGGAGACCGAAGCCGAGGTGGAACTGCTGACCGCCGAGGAAGGCGTGAGCCCCGGACAGGCCTGTGTGTTCTATGAAACTGGCGGCAGCCGAATTCTGGGCGGCGGCTGGATCTGGAAGGGCCGCTAGAGCCGGGCCAAGACGGCCTTGGCTGCGCGAAGGCCCGGCGGCTCGCCGCCCTGCCCCAGCCGCTCCATCGTCAGGCGCATCGCCTCTTTCTGAGCTTCGGAGTTTTGCAATACTTGCTCTAGGGCGTCTGCAATGGGGCCGGGACGGCACTCATTGCCGATAAACTCGGGGATGGTCCGGGTATCGCTGACAAGGTTCACAAGCGTCACCGTGTCGATCAGCAGCTTTTTCTTGATGATTCTGCGGCTCAGCCAGTTCATGTCATAGGCGATCACCATGGGCGTGCCGGACGCTGCCAGTTCGAGCGAGACTGTTCCAGACGCCGCAAGCGCCACATCGGCGGCACGGAAGGCGGCCAGTTTGGCGCCCGAAAAACCGCTCTCGCGCGTGGGATCGACAAGCACGGGCCGCACTTGCCAATGTGCGGTCAACTTGCGCACCAATCCCGCGACAGGCGCGGCGCAGGGCACGATCACCCGCATATCGGGATGCTTCTCGTGGAGTTTTGACAGTGCCGCGCCAAAAGTTCCGGTAAGACGCGAGACCTCGCTGCGCCGCGAGCCGGGCAGCGCCAGAACAAGCGGGCCCTTGTTCATACCCAAGACGGTGCGCAGCGATATTGCTTCTTCGTCCGTGCCAATCTTTTCGGCCACGACCGGATGGCCGACAAAATCGCAGTCCATCCCCGCCCTTTCCATATAGGGCGGCTCGAACGGGAACAGGGCAAGGACATGGTCGACGAATTTCGACATTCTTTCGGCCCGCTCCGGTCGCCAGGCCCAGACGGTTGGTGCGACATAGTGGACAGTCCGAATTTTGGAATTCCGCTCCTTGACCGCCGCAGCAACGCGCAGGCATAAATCAGGGCTGTCGATGGTGATCAGAACATCCGGGGGATTGGCAAGAATTGCCTCGGTCAACTCGCGAATTCGACGTTTGAGATGAAAATACTTGGGCAGGATCTCGACAATCCCCATGAGCGACAGCTCGTCCATCGCAAACCGGCTCCGCAAGCCCTGTTCTCGCATCTTGGGGCCGCCAACACCGTCGAAGCTCAGCTCCGCCACTTGTGAGCGCAGCCCCTCCATCAGCGCGCCGCCTAGCTTGTCGCCCGAGACCTCGCCCGCGATGATAAAGATCCGCATCAAACGTCCCCCACCCAGACCGAGACGCCAAGCCGGTTGGCTTCGCCTCTCAAATGGTCAACATCGAGGCACATCACCCCGCCCTCTTCAATCCATATTCCGGTGATACCCGCCCGCGACGCTTCGATCACCGTCTCAGGACCGATAGCCGGAAGGTCGGCTCGCCGGTCCTGACCGATTTTGGGCGCTTTGCAGAATACTGCTCCTTGCGCCTTGGGTGGGTTCGAGAGCGACTTGAGCATAAAGTCTGTTCCCAGACTTGCCTCCATCGCCAAGACCTGGCCTCCCCGCACAACGCAGGCCTGACCAATATCCGCCGGAGCGAGATCATCGAGGTGGGCCTTGCCGCTCTTTGCATCGTCCTTCTGGGCGAAGCTGGGAGATGGGCCAGCAAGAACCCCGCTGCGCGGCAACAGATCGGGGGCGATCTCATGCGCCGACACGACCTCAAATCCAAACTCTTCAAAGATCGAGATAAGCGCCCGCAAGGTTCCATCGTCGCCCATCTTCATAGCGGCCCCAATGCGGGCAAAGAGCGGGGCGGTCGCCTGATCTATTGCGGCGGGATCAATCTCTGGCCTCAGAACCTTGCCTGCAAGGCAGACCTTCTTGACCCCACGCCGCCGAAGCTCGGTCAGAAGTGTTCCCAAATGCTCGAGGTGAAAACATATCTTTTCAAGGTCGCTTGGAACCTGAGGTTCGAAACCTTCCATGAAGCAGACAATCGGCAGTTCGCCCTTCTTCCCCAGCGCCTCGACGAGGAGGCCGGGCAAAGCACCAGTGCCTGCAAAGAGCGCCAGCATCGGTTCAGCTCGGGGTCAGAAAGCTACGGTCCGATTCTCCCAAAATGAAATCGACCATTTCCTGAACATATGTGCTGTCCACCTCGGTTTTCAGCCGCTTTGCCCTGTCGTGGAAAGTTCCTTCACCATCCCGAAGCGTCTGGAAAGCCGCCCTCAGTGCCGTGATATCGGCGCGTTCCACCCCGCGCCGCTTGAGGCCCACAAGATTGAGGCCGTCGAGAGCGCCCCGTGGTCCTTGCACAAGGCCGTGCGGTATGACGTCGTTCGTCACCATCGACAAAGCGCCGATGATCGCGCCCCGTCCGATCCGAACCCACTGATGTATGCCGCATAGCCCACCGATGATCACGTCGTCCTCGATGATGCAATGTCCGGCTACGGCCGAGTTGTTGACGATGATCACCCGGTCGCCAATCTGAGCGTCATGGGCGACGTGGCAGCCAGCCATCAAAAGACAATCATTGCCGATCCGGGTCTCACCGCCGCCGCCGGCTGTGCCGGTATTGATCGTGACGAGCTCGCGGATGCGATTGCGCGCGCCGATGCGCAGGCGCGTCTTTTCGCCCGCGAATTTGAGATCCTGCGGCACCTCGCCGACCACGGCGAAGGAAAAGATTGTCGACCCCTCGCCAACCTGAGTATCGCCGGTGATGACCACATGGCTCTTGAGGGTCACATTGTCTCCAAGAACAACCTCCGGACCGACAACACAAAATGGACCAATGACGCATCCGGCGCCGATGACGGCGCCTTCTTCGATCACCGCAGAAGGGTGAATTTTGGGTGTCATCAGCCTTTGAGATCCATCATTGCGGTGAACTCCGCCTCGGCGGCAAGTTCTCCATCGACAGTCGCGATGCCTTTGAACCGCCAGACCTTGCCGCCCGGCTTGCCGCGCGTTGTTTGAAGCTCCATCCGCAGCTGATCGCCGGGGACAACCTTGCGGCGGAATTTGCAGTTGTCGATTGCCATGAAATAGATGAGGAAGTTGCCATCCACGAGGCCGAGGCTCGCGCCAACCATAACACCGGCTGTCTGCGCCATCGCCTCTACAATGGTCACGCCGGGCATGATCGGATTGCCGGGGAAATGGCCCTGAAAATGCGGCTCGTTCATGGTCACGTTCTTGAGCCCAACCGCAGACTCGGTTCCGTTGATCTGTTCGACACGGTCTACCAGCAAAAACGGATAACGATGTGGCAGGATTCGCTGGATGAGATGGATATCAGCGGTCGTGACGGGCTCGGACATGGGCGGTCTCCCTATTCAATAGCCCAGACGGGGCCTCATCTGACCACTAGCAACTCGGCCCCTTCGCGGCAAGCACGCCAGTGCTAGTTGGTGACCGGAGTAGCTGTGGTTCCATCGCCAAGGCGTTGATCAATCGCTGCAATCGCGGCCTCGGTGATATCAATCAGATCGGCCTGCATAACGATATTGCGCCGGTCGATAATCACCACCGCGCCGCGCGAAATCATGAGCTCGGCCAAGACGACCTGCACGGCCGACAAGAATTCGTCCCTGCCACGGCTCAAGCTCGTCTGCAGAGCCTGTTCCTTCTCATCCTGACCCTGCCGAACCGCCTGCACCTTGGCATCGAAGGTTGTGAGGCCCAGCCTCAGGCCCTCCAGGAGGTTCGTCGAGCCCCGGGGGAAGAGCGCCTCGATCTCGTGATCGGCAGCCGCGGCGTCTGTCACGGGACCCATCGGTC
>JALRLK010000081.1 GCA_023254495.1 Marivivens sp.
ACTCGTTTCTGGGGGTGATCTGTGTGTCTTAACTGCATCATGTGACCAACCTGAAGGACATACATTTGATAATCCCATTAACGGGTATTGCATTTATTTTGGAGCTGATATTTGTCACGCATGGGTTGGGATGTACAGGTGGTTGGACCCTGCCACCATTTTTGTTCAACACCTGCATGATAGCCACCCAAACCAGAAGACACAGCCGCCGCAATCGCACCCAATGCATAGACGATGCGATGGCGCAGGAATACCGCCACCACACCCCGCGAGATAAACCAGAGGGCATCTGACGTGCTCACCAATTTCCGGCCAACGGGCAAGGCCACCGTTTCTATGGCTGCCGGAACATCCGAGAGCCCAACACTCGCCAGATATCGCGCCACGCTTTCCGAGATCACAGCCTCAGCCGTCGGCAGGATCAGAGGATAGGCTTCGATCTTCTGCTCGGGCGTCGGGCAGTCCAATATCGGATGCTCGGGCCGACAGACCAAGACCACATCCTCGATGTAGAGCTGTTGGAATGTGACCCCGGCGCGGGCCTCTTTTTCAGGCATCCGCCCCACCACCAGATCCACAACCCCATCGCGCAACTGGTTGAACAAGAGCCCGTTCGGCCCCGTGTGGATGCTCAATTTCACGTGCGGCATATCCTTGCGAAAGACCAATGCCGCGGCGGGCACCAGATCAGTGGCCGCTGTGGGCAACACGCCGATTGCAAGCCGCGCGGCGGGCCCTCCCCCCGATCTCAGCCGTTCAGCCCCCCGCAGCAATTCGGTCATCGAGGCACTGGCATGGGTTTGAAACAGCCGCCCCGCATCATTGAGCCGTATACTGCGACCGACCCGATCAAACAGCCGCACCCCCAGCATATCCTCCAACTCGCGAAGGCTGCGAGATACGGCCGGCTGTGTGATGTTCAGACGGGTTGCTGCCAGAGACACGCTCTGTGCGCGGGCGATTTCAAGAAAGGTTCGGACATGCCGAAGCCGCAGTTGATTGTCCAAATTCATAATCATTATGTTATGTATTTTGCGAAAAACAGCAATATTCAAAATGCATTTTGGATATATCAATAGGGAATACAGACAGGAGATCGTCGTGTCCGACCTCTATGAAACAGGACTTCAGGTCCGCCGCTCGGTTTTGGGCGACAGCTATGTCGACAAGGCCCGGAAGGCCACGACAGAGTTTGACGCGCCTTTTCAGAAACTGATCACCCAATCTGCTTGGGGGACACTGTGGGCGGACGACACCATCAGCCATCGCGAACGGTCGATGCTGACCCTCGCGCTTTTGGCGGCCACAAGCAACTTCGAAGAAATCCCGATGCACATCCGGGCCTGCGCCCGCACGGGGGCCAGCAAGGAAGACATCATGCAGGCCTTCCTGCATGTGGCGATCTATGCGGGCGTCCCGAAGGCAAATCACGCGATCAAACTGGCCAAGGCCACTTTCGCCGAACTGGAGGAAAGCCAATGACAACCCCGGAGCAATTCTACCAACGGGATTGGAGCATCCATCCCCCCGCCTACTCGCCCGGCTACAAGACCAGCGTCGCGCGCAGCCCAAGCTATTCCAAGATCTCGCTCGACAATTCGGTGGGTGAATTGACCGGACCGGTCTTTGGCCATTCCGACATCGACACGGGCGACAATGATCTTCTGACCAACTTCGCCCAGCCGGGCCAAAGCCCAATCGGCGAGCGGATCATCCTGCACGGTCGCGTTCTCGACGAGAATGCACGCCCCGTGCCCAACACCTTGGTCGAGATTTGGCAGGCCAATGCCGGCGGGCGCTATCGCCACAAGAAAGACACCTACCTCGCGCCGATAGACCCCAATTTTGGCGGCTGCGGGCGCACGATCACCGATGAAACTGGAGCCTTTGCCTTTCGGACGGTCAAACCCGGTGCCTATCCCTGGCGCAACTATGTCAACAACTGGCGTCCGGCCCATATACACATGTCGGTCTTTGGGTCTGGCTTCGCGCAGCGTCTGATCACGCAGTGCTATTTCCAGGGGGATCCGCTGATCCCGATCTGCCCGATTGTGCAGACGATCCCTGATCCCGACGCGATCGAGCAGTTGACCGCAACGCTCGATCTGAACGCGACGATCCCGCTCGATTCGGTGGCCTACAAGTTTGACATCGTGCTGCGCGGGCGTCGATCCACCCTGTTTGAAAACCGTCTTGAGGGGAACTGAACCATGCCCCAGTCGCTGCACTATATGAAAGAGACCGCATCGCAAACCGCGGGCCCCTATGTCCATATCGGCCTGGCGCCGAAAGCTGCGGGCTTTGACATCTACAAAAGGGAGCTTGGCTGGGACATCGCTGGCCCGAATGCCAAAGGCGAGCGCATTCGCATTGAAGGCAGCGTCATTGACGGAATGGGAGCTCCGATCAAGGATGCGCTTTTGGAGCTTTGGCAGGCAAACTCCGAGGGGAACTATGCCCACCCCCAAGGAGGCGCAGGTGTCGAAGAGGGCTTTCGGGGCTGGGGTCGGGTCATCACCGATTTCACGACCGGAGTCTGGAGCGTCGAGACGATCAAACCCGGCACGACGATGGACTCTCGCGGCAAACCGCAAGCCCCCCATATCACCCTGTGGTTGGTGGCGCGTGGGATCAACGTGGGCCTCAACACCCGGCTTTACTTTTCGGACGAAGCCGAGGCGAACGCCGCTGATACGGTGCTCAACATGATCGAATGGGAAAATCGCCGCGCGACCTTGATTGCCCAGCGCAGCCTGCGCGACAGCAAGCCCGTCTACCGGTTCGACATCCGGCTGCAAGGCGAGGCAGAGACGGTCTTTTTCGACATCTGAGGGGCGCGCAGACGGCAGGGATGACATGAGTAGCATCTTTCACGACGCGGTTTTCGGGCGCCTTTTTGGTGATCCGGAGGCTATGGCGCTTTGGTCGGCCGAGGCACAGCTGGAGCGGTTTCGCGTGGTCGAGGCTGCTTTTTCCAACGCCCTTGTCGCGGTCGGCCTTGTCCCGCCGGACCAAGGCGCTCGAGCCGCTGCTCATATCCTTACCGCGCCCATAGACGGCGATCGTCTGGCAGAAGGCTGTGCCAAGGACGGTCTGCCGATCCCCAATTTCGTGGCGCAGCTGAAAGAGAGTGCCCCCGATCTGGCTGGCGCGATCCACACAGGCTCAACCTCGCAAGATATTATGGATACGGCCCTGTCACTGACCATCCGGGCCACCAATGATCTCTTGCTGGCGCTTCTGGCGACCGTGACCGATGCACTGACCGATCTTGACCGCCGTTTTGGGGCGACCCCGATGATGGGACGCACCCGGATGCAGGCGGCCTTGCCCATTACAGTCAGCGACCGGATTAGGTCTTGGCGCGATCCTTTATTGACCCAAGCGGCGTCTTTGATCGCTCTGCGCCCTCAGATTGAACGGCTGCAATTCGGAGGCGCGGTCGGAACGCGCCACGCCTATGGCGACAAGAGTGACGCAATGGCAGAGACCATGGCCCGCGAGCTGGGGCTGACCAACGGCACCGTCTGGCAAACTGACCGAAGCGGTCTTGTGATGTTTGCAAACCAACTCTCCGTCGTATCGGGGATCTTGGGAAAGATCGGGCAGGACATCACCCTGATGGCACAACAGGGGATCGACGAGATTTCCCTTTCGGGCGGAGGTGGGTCGTCCGCAATGCCGCACAAATCCAATCCAGTCTTGGCAGAACTCTTGGTGACCTTGGCGCGCTACAACGCCTCCCAAATGTCTGCCATGCATCACAGTCTGTTTCACGAACAGGAACGGTCGGGCGCGGCGTGGGCTTTGGAGTGGATGGTCTTGCCCGATATGGCAGTTGCCACGGCCCGGGCGCTGAAAGTAGCCGCAGATCTTTGCACCAAAGTCACGCAGATGGGCCAGCGCGAATAGCGGCTTTGCGGGGTTGGCCGGATTAGCCCCTGCCAAGAGCCCGAAAAAAACGAGAGAGGCTGATGTCACAGAGACAGAGACGCACACAGGTGGCCATCATTGGCGGCGGACCTTCGGGGCTGTTGCTGTCGCAGCTTCTGAACCTTGCAGGCGTTGAAACCGTCATCCTTGAGCGCACCAGCCGTGCCCATGTTCTCGCCCGTATCCGCGCCGGAGTTTTGGAGAGCGGCACGGTCGATATGCTCAAAGCGGCAGGCGTTGCAGACCGCCTTCTGGCCGAAGGGCACACGCATGCAGGATGTCTTTTTACGAACGATGACTTGATGGTGCGGATCGACTTTGCTGAACTGACTGGCAAGTCGGTCACGGTCTATGGCCAAACAGAAGTGACACACGATCTCTATGCGGCCCAAGATGCAATGGGCGCGCCCATTCTCCACAAGGTGACCGACCTTGTGATCCACGAGCCAACCAGCAGCGCGCCCTATCTGACCTATACGCACGATGGCCAATCTGCGCGCCTCGATTGCGATTATGTAGCGGGCTGCGATGGCTTTCACGGGGTCAGCCGCCAGACCATTCCGGCCGAGCGCCGAACGGAATTCGAGCGGGTCTATCCGTTTGGCTGGCTCGGCATCCTGTCACGCACCCGCCCCGCCCACGACGAGCTGATCTATGCCAACTCGGCCTCTGGCTTTGCCCTGGCCTCGATGCGGAATGCCAATCTGAGCCGCTACTATGTTCAAGTGCCGCTGACAGACCGGGTTGAAGACTGCAGTGATGAGGCCTTTTGGGATCGCCTGCGCGCCTGCCTACCGCAGGAAATCCGCGCCACTCTGCAGACCGGTCCATCTATTGAGAAATCGATCGCGCCATTACGGTCCTTCGTCTGCGAACCTATGCGCTGGGGGCGGCTCTTTTTGGTCGGAGACGCGGCACATATCGTTCCGCCGACGGGTGCCAAGGGACTCAACCTCGCAGTCTCGGACGTTTTCTACCTGCACCAGGCCCTCATCTCAGCGCTGAAATCTGGCAATACCTCGGGGGTCGACCGCTATTCCGACCGTGCGCTAGCTCGTATTTGGCAGGCGATGCGGTTCTCCTGGCAACTCACCAATATGCTACACCGCTTTGACGGCGAAGACAGCTATGCCGCGCAGATGCGCAAAGCCTCGCTATTGCATCTGTCTCAGTCAGAAACGGCGCGCCGCGAGTTGGCCGAAAACTATGTGGGCCTACCCTTCTAGAGAACAGGCCCAATGGCTTTAGTTGAACATCGTGTCCGGCAGGATCAGCGAGATCTGCGGGAAGGCGATCAGGATACCGATTGCAACGACCATCATCCCCCAGAAGGGGAAAACCCCCCGGAAGATATCGGCCAGCGGAACCTTCGGTGCGACCGACTTCACGATGAAGGCGTTAAGGCCTACCGGCGGCGAGATGAGGCCCATCTCGAGTGCCAGAACCACTAGAACGCCAAACCAGATCGGGTCGATGCCAAGCTCAAGGATGATCGGGAAGAAGATCGGCAGCGTCAGCACCAGCATCGCAAAGCCTTCGAGGAAGCAGCCAAGGATGAGGTAGATCGACAGGATCAGGATCAGCGTGCCGATCTTGCCAAGGCCGAAACCGATAATGAACTCGCCCACCGCATCGGGGATATGACTCAGCGCGATGAACGGGTTGATCAGGTGCGCGGCGATCAGGATCAGCATGACCGTGGCGGTAGTCGTGACCGAGTCCTTTGCCGACTCCCAGAACTGACGCAACGATAGGCTGCGTGTAATGACGCCAATCAGGATGACGACGCCGGCACCAACGGCCGAGGCCTCGACCGGCGAGAAGAAGCCGCCATAGATACCGCCAATAGTCAGAAGGATCACACCGACGATCGGCAAGGCTCCGGCGAGCGCGCGCAGCTTTTCGGGGAAGGTCGTCTTCGGGCCGGCGGGGCCAAAGCCCGGACGGAAGGTGCAGATCACCATAATGGCGACGATGAAGAGTAGAAGAAGCAGGATGCCCGGCAGAACGCCCGCAAGGAACAGGCGGCCGATTGATTGTTCGGTGAGGATCGCGTAGATCACGAAGCCGGTCGAAGGCGGGATCAGGATTCCCAGCGTGCCGCCCGCGGCCACAACGCCGGTCGACAGACGGGGATCATAGTCGTAGCGGTCCATCTCGGAGAGAGCCACTTTGCCCATTGTCAGGGCCGAGGCCACCGACGACCCAGAAAGCGCAGCAAAGCCACCGCAGCCGATCACGGTTGCCGAGGCAAGGCCGCCACGGAACTCGCCGATCAGAGCGTAGGCTGCGTCATAGAGGCGGCGGCTCATCCCTGTGACCGAGGCCACATTGCCCATCAAGATAAAAAGCGGGACGACCACGAGCTGAGGCGAGGAACCTAGGGTGAAGGCCTCGGAGGCCAGAAGGCCAAAGGCAGAGCGGCTGCTATCGAGCGCGGTGATGCCGAAAAAGCCGACCACGAACATCGCAAAGGCCACGGGTATCCGGATGATCAACAAAACGAATAGGGCGATGATGCCGAGAAACCCGATCATGGAAGCGGTCATACTTGGGCTTCTTTCTGAACGTCACGTCCCGCAAGGGCCAACTCGACTGCCCGCAGGAACATTCCCAGAGCCGTGACCAGCGCCAGGATCGACAAGGCGTTCTGGAACCAGAGCTTCTTGAGCGGCAGGAGATTGGTCTGAAGGTTGAGCATGGCGGAAATTTTGGCGCTGTCATTCACAGCCCAGGCCATCGCCACGAAAATCGCAGCCCCCGTAAGTGCAGAAAGCACATCGACCGAACGGTTGAACCAGCGCGGGAAGTAGCCCTCGAAGAGGTCGACCGCCACATGGCCGCCGCGGCGATCACAGATCGCCATGCCTCCGAATACGAGAATAATCATCGTCATAGTGATCAGGTCTTGCGAACCATAGAGTGGCGAGCCCAAAGCACGGCCGATCACATCGTACAAGATGACCCCGACCTCCCCAAGGAGGCCAAGGGTCCCGAAGACAGCGGACAGGCCGATAAGCCTGTCCGCCCAAGTTCTTGCAAAATTCAGCAAGTCTTACTCGCCCCGCATCGCAGCCAAGGTCGAAGCGCCATCGACGCTCGCGACATAGGAATCGACCACACCCTGGATCGCTGCCGAGAAGGCGGCGATTTCGTCGGCGGTCAGATCAACCATGACGTTCTTGCTATCGGCGCGGGCCGCTTCAAGCGATGCGTTGGCGGTTGCATACCATGCCTCTTCGGCGCTCTTTGAGAGCACTTCACCGGCAACAGCGTCGATCGCGGCCTGTTGATCTGCCGGCAGGGCGTCGTACTTGGCCTGGGTCATGACGGTGTAGAAGGTCAGACGGCCGAGCGGCGCGCCGAGGATGATCGCATCGGCCACTTCGTCGAGCTTGAAGTCGATGAGCGTCGAGGAACCGGTGAATACGCCATCGATCAGGCCGGTCTGCAGCGCGTTGTAAACCTCGCTGATCGGCATCTGAACCGGGGTAGCGCCCAGAGCGACGGCAACCTCGGCGGCGGTGGCGCCGGCAACGCGGATCTTCAGGCCAGCAAGATCGGCAGGCGAGTGGATTTCCTTGTTGCGCATGATCATGACGTTCGGTTCGGAGGTCCAGAGCGCGAGGGTCTTCACGCCCGGGAATTCGCCCGCGAGGTGATCGTCATAGGCGGCCAGCAGGCCGATATAGCCCGGCACGCCATCGTCGATTGCGCCCGGAAGCTCGGCGATCATGGTTTTGCCAAACTGCGACGAGGTGTAGCCCGGCAGGCCCCAGGCCACGTCGGCCACGCCTTGCAACACGCGGACATACTGCTCGACCGGGCCAGCACCCAGCTCGCCACCGTGATAGCCGCGAACAGTCAGCGCACCGCCAGTGGCAGCGGAAACTTCGCTGTTCATCAGCTCGATCACCGAGGCGTTGATGGTGTGGAACGGCGGGGTGAAGTTGGCAAACTTCAGCTCCTCAGCGGCAACTGAACTGCCGATGACAGCAGCAACCGCTGCCGCGACGAAAGAGAAATTCATTTTCATTCTGTGTTTCCTCCCAGTTGTTGACCGGTCCCCTCCCAGGACCAGTGTCAATTGCGTGGGACGATAGCGAACCACCGCCCCGCGCCCTAATCATTTCTACGACCCAACTATTAGGTCTGGCTATACCTTGGATTTGGTGCGCCAGCTGTCGGCATAGTTTTCACGTGCTTCACGGGCATAAGGTGTGGGCGACACGCGCACCCGGATCTGCGCCTGCTTGTGCTTTTCGGCCGAGGTCTTCTGCGTCGACTCCGGCTCGCCCCAGACCAGGGTCAGGACGTCGCCTTCCTGCACATCGGCATCAACCACGCCCAGCGAGAGCATACAACGCTCGTTGTAGGAATAGCCGTTGAACATCGACATGCCCACCTGCTTGCCATCTTTCAGGATCAGGTCGGCGCTGGAAGAGGCATAGTTTGGCTGCGGGAAGTCGATCCACTTGTAGTGGTCCTCGCCCGGACGGAAGGCAGACGAGATCACGTTGACCACATCCTCGGCGTTCCATTCAAAGGTGACCTTCTTGCGGTTCTTTGCTCCACGCATTTTCTCAAGCGCGGCCTTGCCGATGAAGTCGTCCTTCTTCCAGCCGATGTAGAAATCGTAGCCGAGCTCGAAAGGGTTCACGTAGTAGTCTTCGATGTTGTCGCTCACTTGGCTGCCGCCGATCGAACCGGCCGCCTCATAGGAATCAGCGCCAAGCCAGTCGCGATAATCCTTGAGCATACCGTCGCCGGTGTAGATGCCCGGCAGAGGCGAGGGGATCCAGCCCGACTCGAGCGTATTGGTGGAATAGGCGCGGCTGCCGACCTGACGCAGATCAACGCCAACTTTGCGGGCGGCCTCGAGGATGGTCGACTGGATGTAGTCCTTGTCGGCATAGGGGCCCCAGATCTCGAGGCCCGGCGCGCCGGCCATGCCGTGGCGCAATGCCTGGACGCGCTTCGAGCCGACGTTGATCCAGTCGACGTGGAAGAACTTGATATCCGGAACCGGCCCGCCGTTGATCGCGGTAAAGATCTTGTCGGCCTCGGGGCCCTGGATCTGGAAGCGATAGTGGGTGCGATAGATCGCCTTGCCGTCGGGGCGCGAGTTGGAGCGCGGGTCGTGATGCAGGCGGACCTTCCAAGTGCCGACAGCGGCCTGGAACTTGACCCAGTTCGCCGTGGGCGCGCGGCCCACGAGCACGAATTTGTCCTCAAGCTCGCGGAAGATGATCATGTCGCCGATCACATGGCCGGCAGGCGTCACCGGCACGAAGTGCTTGGCGCGGTTCAGATCGAAGTTCGAGAAGCTGTTGATGCCGACATGGGCGAGGAAGGCGGCCGCATCCGGGCCTTCGACGATCAATTCGTCCATGTGGTGGGTCTGGTCGAACAGCACCGCGCTATCGCGCCAGGCGCGCTGTTCATCACGCCAGTTGCTGTATTCCGGGGCAACAACCGGATAGACATACATCCCGATCTGCGAGTTCCGCAGCATCTGCACCGGGTTCTTGTGTTTGGCCATAACGTCAGAAAGGCTAGGCATCTTCAGGTCTCCTTGAGTGGTGTCAGTTGGCCGAGACGAGCGCTAGACCGGGGACTTTGTCCGCCAGACTAGGATCGCCGCGCATGAGGTATTCGAGGTTTTCCCGCGCGAGCCGCGCGTGTTCGCGGGCCAGCGCCTCGGCGCGGGCCCCCTCCCTGTCGCGGATCGCGGAAAAGAGTTCGCGGTGCTGACGCTGGGCGCGCGTCAGCGACTGCTGGAAATCGGGGATCACTTCCTGACCTTGCAGGAAGGCCGAAGGCGAGGCGAGCGGCAGGCGGGTCGCACGATCGACCTCACGCTCGATGATCGGGCTCTTGGCGAGCCGCGACAGTATCTTGTGAAAAGCGGCGTTGTGCCGGACATAGGCCGCGAAATCGAGGTCGCCGGGACGCGCGAGCGCCACGTCGATCGCCTCAAGCTCGATCTCGGCCTGCGCCATCAGGCGGGGATCGGCGCCGCGCTCGGCGGCAAGGCGGGCGGCGGTGCCTTCGATCACGCCGCGAATTTCGATGGCGTCGATGATGTCGCGGACGCTAAAGCTTGCTACCTTGCAGCCGCCGGTGGCAATCCGCTCGAGAAGCCCATCTTCGATCAGCCGGTCCATCGCCTGCCGCAGGGGCGTGCGGGAAATCTCGAGCCGTTCGGCCAAGGCGGTTTCGGGAAGGCGCACATTCGACTCGAAGGCGCCGCCGAGAATCAACGACCTCAGCTCCAGCAAAGCCTTCTCGAACTGGGACGAACGCCCCTTCGCTTCCATAGATTGCCTCCCCATGCTGCGACATTTCCCCCCAAACGCAGAGCGGGAATGATTAACTGTATACAACTTATGGTCAATAGTGCATTTAAGCTAGACATAGAGCCAGAATCTCGTGATTTTTGTATACCATTACCTCTGATCAAGCTCCGACCACACTCACGGACAGGCCCGCGTGCAAGCGCGGGCCAATCAGAGGCTAGAGGGAGATCGCATGACGACCACAGAGCTTGTTCTGGCCCTACTCGCTGTCGGCGTCGGCGGCATCGTGAAAGGCGCTGTGGGCGCGGGTGCGCCGGTCGTGGCGATCCCGATCCTGTCACTTTTGTTCAACGTGCCTTTCGCCGTGGCGGTGATGAGCTTTCCGAACCTGTGGTCCAACATCTTCCAAGGCTGGGCCAACCGCGCCCAACTTCTGCACCGCCGCTTTGTCCTGTCGCTGGCGATCAGCGGCGCGGCGGGGGCGATCATCGGCACGCTGTTCCTTGCGTGGCTTCCTGAACGCCCCCTGACCCTGATCCTCGCCGGCATTCTCGTCCTCTACCTCGGATTTCGCGTCCTGCGGCCCGACTGGAAAATCTCGCAGGAGACAGCCGACAGCCTCGTGATTCCTGCAGGCGCCATCGGTGGCATACTCCAAGGCGCGGCAGGGCTGTCTGCGCCTGTCTCGGTGACATTCCTCAACGCGATGAAACTCGAGCGGAAGACCTTCATCGCCACCATTTCCATCTTCTTCATCGCCATGTCGCTCGTGCAGGTGCCAACGCTCTGGAAGATGGGGATCATGGGCCATGACGAGTTTCGCCTGAGCCTGATGGCGCTGGTGCCCCTCTTGGGCGGGATGCCCATCGGCTCCTGGGCCGCGCGCCACGTCTCGCGGGAAACCTTCGACAAGCTAATCCTGTCGCTCCTGACCCTCGTGGCGACACGACTCCTGTGGGTCGGGATCATCGGCGCCTAATAGGCCTCGGCCGGCACCGCACCTCGCAGAAGATCGAGGAGGAGACGCTGCGCCCCGGTGGGTTCCCAGTTCCGCCTGAGCGTCAGGCCAATGGGCCTTGCCGGCAGATGCGTGGGGAAATCGAGTGCCGCCACGAGCCCCTTCTCGATCTCTGCCCTCGCCTGCTGGCGCGAGATACAGCCAAGGTGATCGCTCATCCCCAGCATCTCGCGCATCAGGAGGATCGAGCCGCTTTCGAGGATGCTTGCTGGCACCGCCATCCCTGCTTCGGCAAAAAGCGCCTCGAACTGTTGACGGGTCGGCGTGCCTTTTGGTGGGACGATCCACGGATAGCCCGCCAGATCGTCAAGGGTCAGATCGTGCCGCCCGACAAGCGGGTGATCCCGCCCCGCCAGCAGCGCGAGGCGGTCGTCGAACAGGACCTCCTGCACCACATCGCCGATCGGCGCGGGATCGCGTAGGGCGCCTACCAGAAGATCAATCTCGCCGCGCCTTAGGCCCGACAGGAGAAGTTCGTAAGGACCGTCGATCACCCTGACCTTCAGGAGCGGGCGTAGAGCCCGAAACCGCGCCAAGGCCTGCGGCAGAAGGACCGAGCGAGACAGCGGCATGGCGCCGATGACGATCTGGCCGACCTCGCGCCCCTCGAATTCGGCAAGATCCGCCTCCGCCTGATCAAACTCGTAGAGCGCCAGCCGCGCCGCCTGTGCCAGCACCTGACAGGCTCGAGTCGGCACGATGCCGTACGAAGCGCGTTCAAAGAGTTTGCGGCCCGCTTCTTCTTCGATCTGGGTGATGGCGCGGTGCACCGTGGGCTGGGCAAGGCCAAGCTGCCGCGCGGCGAGGGTGAAGTTCTCGGCCTCGCGCACAGCAATCAGGGCTTGAAGCTGCGCGTGGCTGACCGTGAGGCGGAGCCTTGACGAGACATCCGCGAGCGCCGGATCGAGAAGCTCGAACGCCCGCCGAAACCGCGCCGCCAGAACCTCGCCTCGCGGCGTCAGGAAAAACCCATTGCGCGTCCGCTCGAAGATCGCCCCCCCCGCTTCGCGCTCGATCTTGCTGATCGCCTGCGTCACCGCGGGCTGCGAGACATGGCAAACCTCCGACGCCCGTGTGAGCGATCCCAAATCAGCCACCGCAAGGATCAGCCGGAAATGGCGGAGGTTGCGCGAGATCATATCTGGCTGAGTACCCTGTCGGCGCGGGCGGCGAGATCGTCCTCGCCGCCTTCAAGCCCCATGGCACCCATGGCCGCCTGCCAGTTCTCGGTCGCGTGCGCCATCCGCGCCGGAAGGCCCAGCGCCTCGACCGTTGCGACCACCTCGGCCATCTCGGCCGCGCGACGGGTGCCGTGCACCATCATCCGCTCGAGGTTGTAGGAGCCGCGCTTCGCCCAGTCGATACCCGGATCCGAGGCCTGAAGCGAGGCGATCACCGCCTCCTCGACCCCTGCCTTGCGGGCGGCGAGGAAGCATTCGGCACTCAGCGCCTCAAGCCCCTTGATCATCACCGAGCGCAGCATCTTGACCGCCGAAGCCCCGCCGATCCCGCCTCCGACGACCGTGGGGCGCATGTCGAGCGCCTTCAGGATCGCCTCGGCCCGCTCCGCTTGGGGGCCGGAGACAAGAAGCGGCACATGGTGCTTCTTGGGATGCACCGGCGCCATCACCGCCAGGTCGACATAGGCGCCCCCTACCCCTTCGATCGCCTCGGCGGCGGCGCGTTTGGTGTCGGGCGAGCAGGAATTGCAGTCGAGCCAGACGATGCCTTTGGACAAGACCTCCGCCGCCTGACGCGCCGCGACAAGCGCCTGATCCGCCGTCACCAGCGAAAAGGCGACTGTCGCGCCATCAAGTGCCTCGGCAAGGCTTTCCGCACCGGCGACACCATGCGCCGCATAGCGATCTTTCATGGCGGGGGCGCTGGTTGTAGCGAGCGTCTTGATGTCGAAGGCGCGCAGACCCTCGGGAGCATTCGCGCCCCAGCCCGTGCGAAACGCCATTGCCGCTTCGCCAAACCCCACAAAAGCGATGCGATCCGTCGTCATATTCTATGCCTCCCTGCAGGGCCGATCCGAAGCGAGGTCACCGCCACGCGCTTCCGACTATAGCCAAACATTATGCCGCGTGGGAACCTTCTGATTTGTCGCGCGGGGGCCCGCGCTGACATAGTCAGGGCGCCCAATGCCCAAGGAGAAGACCCATGTCGTCCACCAAGACCGCCCTCGTCATCAGCGCCCATGCGGCCGACTTTGTCTGGCGTTGCGGCGGGGCAATCGCGCTCCACGCCGAGATGGGCTACAACGTTACCGTGCTTTGCCTGTCCTTCGGCGAACGCGGCGAGAGCGCCAAGCTCTGGAAGCAGCCGGGCATGACGCTCGAGGCAGTCAAAGCCGCCCGCAAGGGCGAGGCGGAACGCGCCGCCGAGGCCCTCGGCGTGCATGACCTGATCTCGATGGACCTTGGCGACTATCCCCTTGAGCTCACGCGCACCGACAAGGAGGCCGTGGTCGATGTGATCCGCGCCGTGCAGCCGCGCTTCATGCTCAGCCACTCGCAATACGACCCCTACAACACCGACCATATGTATGCGACCCAAGTCGCCCTCGAATGCCGGATGATCGCCCAAGCTTGGGGCCACAATCCGGGCCAGAAGGTTCTCGGCGCGCCGCAGCTCTATCTTTTCGAGCCGCACCAGACCGAGCAGATGGGTTGGAAGCCCGACACTTTCCTCGATGTGACCCCCGTCTGGGACAAGAAACGTGCGGCGATCGAATGCATGGAAGGTCAGGAGCATCTGTGGGACTATTACACTCGCGTCGCCCAGAACCGCGCCAACCACTTCAAGCGCAATTCCGGCGGCCAGTCCGGCGGACGCGACTGCAAATACGCCGAAGGCTTTCAATCGGTCTTCCCGCGCACGGTCGACGAGCTTTGAGCCGTCCCAAGGAGGAGCCACGCCATGAACACGCCCACCAACCCCTCGTTCGATGTCGCCCACCTCGCGCATGTCGAGGTCTATACCGACAAGTTCGACGAGAGCCTCGATTTCTATACCCGCGTCTTTGGTCTGACCGTCTCAGGGCAGGATGGCAATTCGGCCTATCTGCGCGCATGGGACGATTACGAATTGCACTCGCTCAAACTCACCCGCCACCACACCACTGGCGTCGGCCATATCGGCTATCGCGCCGCCTCGCCCGAGGCGTTGGAGCGGAGGGTCAAGGCGATCGAGGCGTCAGGCTATAAGGTGCATGGCTGGAACGAGGGCGATCTCGGCCATGGCCGCGCTTTTCGCTTTGAGGATCCCTTCGGCCATGTCTTCGAGATCTATTGGAAAACCCAGCGCCCGATCCTGACCGACAAGACCCGCCCCGCGCTCAAGAACAGCGCGAGCAAGTTCCACGCCACCGGCGTCTGCCCGCGCAGGCTCGATCACCTCAACCTTCTGTCGGAAGATGTCAGCGAGTTCCGCCGCTTCATGGAAACCTGCCTCGGCAGCCGCGTGACCGAGATGATCCAGCTCGATAACGGGCGGATTGGCGGCTGCTGGTTCACGGTGAACAACAAGACCTATGACCTTGCCTGCACCGAAGAGCACGGCGGCGGCCAAGGGCGGTTGCATCACGTCACCTACGCTACCGACCAGCGCGAGGATATCCTGCGTGCGGCGGATATCTTCCTTGAAAATGGTGTCCACATCGAGACCGGCCCGCACAAGCACGCCATCCAGGGCACCTTCTTCCTCTATGTCTGGGAGCCTGCGGGCAATCGGATCGAGCTGGCCAATGCCGGCGCGCGGCTGATCCTCGCGCCCGACTGGGAGCCGGTGGTCTGGACCGAGACCGAGCGCAAGAAGGGGCAGGCCTGGGGCCTCAAGACCATCGAGAGCTTCCACACCCACGGCACGCCGCCCGTGAAGAAAGGCTAAGGGATGCCGGTCGTCGTCCAGAACATCCCCCGCGCCGACAAGGCTGTGATCGAGGGCCTTTCCGCGGCGGGCGTGGCGACTGTGCACGAGGCGCAGGGGCGAACGGGCTGCCTCGCCTCCTATTTGCGGCCGATCTATGCCGGCGCACAGATCGCCGGTTCGGCGGTGACGATTTCGGCCCCGCCGGGCGACAACTGGATGCTCCACGTCGCCATCGAGCAGTTGCAAGAGGGCGATATCCTCGTCCTCGCGCCGACCTCGCCCTGCGACAACGGCTACTTCGGCGATCTTCTGGCGACTTCGGCCATGGCCCGCGGCTGCCGTGGCCTCGTGATCGACGCCGGCGTGCGCGATATTCGCGATCTGACCAAGATAGGCTTTCCGGTCTGGTCCAAGGCGATCTCGGCGCAAGGCACGGTGAAGGAAACGCTTGGCAGCGTGAACGTCCCTATCGTCTGTGCTGGGCAAGCGATCGAGGCGGGCGATGTGATCGTCGCTGACGATGATGGCGTCTGCGTGGTGCGCCGCGCGGATGCCGAAGCCGTCCTTGCCGGCGCGAACAAGCGCCTCGCCGCTGAAGAGGCCAAGCGGGCGCGGCTCGCGTCGGGCGAATTGGGCCTTGATATCTATGACATGCGCCCTCGCCTTGCAGAGAAGGGCCTTAAATATGTCTAGCGAGGGCATCCCCTGCCTCTGGATGCGCGGGGGGACCTCGAAGGGCACCTATTTTCTCGCCTCCGACTTGCCCGCCGATCCGGCGGCGCGAGATGCGCTTCTCCTGCGGATCATGGGCTCGCCCGATCCGCGCCAGATCGACGGGATTGGCGGGGGTGATCCGCTTGCCTCGAAGGTCGCGATCCTTGCGCCCTCGACCCGAGACGATGCCGACATCGACTATCTCTTTCTGCAGGTCTATGTCGATCAGCCGCTGGTTTCGGACAAGCAGGGCTGCGGCAACATCCTCGCCGCCGTTGGGCCTGCCGCGATCGAATTGGGGCTGGTGCCTGCGACAGATGGCACAACCAACCTAAGTATCCATATGGTCAACACAGGCGAGATCGCGCGTGCTCAAGTCCAGACGCCAAGGGGCCGGGTCAGCTATGACGGAGCGGCCACGATGGACGGCGTTCCGGGGCACCACGCACCCGTTGTGCTGTGGTTCGACAGCCTCGCCGGCTCGATGACCGGTGCGCTATTGCCCGCAGGTCAACCACTGACCCAAATCGACGGCGTCCCCTGCACGTTGATCGACAATGGCATGCCCTGTGTGGTGATCCCCGCCGATGCATTGGGGCAAGACGGCGATGAATCGCCCGTCTCGCTCGAGGCCAACGCAGCACTTTGCGCCCGCATCGAGGCCATCCGCTTGAAAGCCGGACCCATGATGGGCTTGGGCGACGTCAAAGATCTTACGGTGCCGAAGATGATCCTGGTTTCGCGCCCCCGGCATGGCGGGCTGGTGATGACCCGTTCTTGGATCCCGCACCGGGTGCACAAATCTCTGGGCGTCTTTGCGGCTGTCACGGTCGCCACCGCTGCCCTTCTGCCCGGCAGCGCCATTGCCGGACTTGCCGCACCATCTAAACCAGACCAACGGCAATTCATGGTCGAACATCCAGCCGGGGCGTCGGAGGTGTTTCTTGAGCGCGACCCCAACGGCAATGTCATCGCCTGCGGGATGGTGCGAACAGCACGCAAGATCATGGCCGGGCACGTCTTTCCCGCGCCCGCCTCTCGCTAGGCCGCGAGGTTCCGACTGCCGGTCAGAAATGGTTTCTGATCCCGCGCCAGTTCGAGAGGCTTGCGGGTCAAATGCACCTCTCGAAGACGAAGTAGCGAAATAAGGGCGGCTAGGCCCTCAATTCCAGTTTCGGCCCTCATCCTCCTGCGGCGACACCTGCAGGGCCTCTTTCTTGGCACCATGTCTGGGCGCCTGCCCCGCAAGGGGACATTCCTCCCACCCCCTCTTGTTCAAGATCCGTAGAGCCCCCCGACCCTGCCCCTGAGGGCTACCAGCGCCAGCACCGTGTCGATCGTCGGCGTCGGCGTTTCGGTCACCCGGCCGAGTTCCTGCACGGAACCGACAAGGGCGTCGATTTCCATCGGGCGGCCCTGATCGAGGTCTTGCAGCATCGAGGTGCGATGTGCGCCCACATCCGCACCGCCCTGAATCCGGCGGTCCACGTCGATGGGGAACTTCACGCCGAGTTTTTCGGCGATCTCCTGCGCCTCGATCATCATGTTGCGCGCCACCTCGCGCGTGCCCGGATCCGTGCACAGCACGTCGAGCGTGGCGTGGGTCAGCGCCGAGATCGGGTTGAACGACAGGTTGCCCCAGAGTTTGACCCAGATCTCATCGCGGATCTTCGGGCGCACCGGCGCCTTGAGGCCTGCGGCGGTCAGCGCCTGCGACAGGGCCACCGCGCGATCGGACTTGGACCCGCCGGGCTCACCCAGCGAAAAGCGGTTGCCTTCGATGTGCTTGACCACACCCGGTTCGATCACCTCGGCTGCCGGATAGACAACGCAGCCGAGCACCCGGTCGGGCCCAAAGCCGTCCCATTGTGCGTTTCCGGGATCGACACTGGCCAGCCGCGTGCCTTCCAGCGGTCCGCCCACTTTGTGGAAATACCACCACGGCACGCCATTGACGCCTGACACGATGGTGGTGTTCTCGCCGATCAGCGGTTGGATCTTGGGCACCACCGGCGGCACCGAATGCGCCTTGAGCGTGACGATCACATAGTCCTGCGGGCCAAGGTCGGCGGCGTTGTCGGAGGCTGTTACCTTGACGGTAGTCTCGCCCTCTTCTTCGATCAATCGCAGGCCATTCTCGCGCATCGCCTTGAGGTGCGGACCACGGGCGACGAGGCTGACATCCGCGCCAGCCTGAGCCAGCTTGGCCCCCATGTAGCCGCCGATCGCGCCGGCGCCGAAGATACAGATTTTCATCGCGCGCTCCTTATGCGAGGCCCAGCTTCTTGGCCAGACCGATCCGCTGGAGTTTGCCTGTCGCCCCTTTCGGGATCTCGTCGAGGATCAGGATCTTGCGCGGCACTTTGAACGCGGCAAGGCGTTCGCTGGCAAAATCGCGGATCTCGCGGTCCGTGGCGGTCTTGCCTTCCTTGAGCACAACAGCCGCAGCCACCTCTTCGCCCAGCTTGTCATGCGGCACGGCAAAGGTCACGCATTGGCCGATGGCCGGATGGTCCGACAGAACGCCATCCACCTCGAGCGGGCTGATCTTTTCGCCGCCACGGTTGATGATTTCCTTCAGGCGGCCGGTCAGCGACAGATAGCCATCCGCGTCGAAGGCGCCCTGATCGCCGGTGCGGAACCAGCGCTTGCCTTCGGCCTCGAAGAAGTTCTTCTCATTGGCCTCGGGGTTGCCCTCATAGCCGGGCGTGACGTTGGGACCCGAAATACAGACCTCGCCCACGCCCTCGATCAGGCGGTTTTCAACTTCATGCGCGATCCGCACCTGCGGACCCGCCGGAACACCGACGGCGCCGGGTTTCTGGCGGCCCGGCTCGATCGGGTTGCAGCACATCTGGTGCGCGGCTTCGGTCATGCCATAGGCCTCGACCACGGGGGCGCCGAAAGTCTCGGCCAGCTGCGTCATCACCGGGCCGGGAAGCGAGGACGACGACGAACGCAGGAAGCGCAGGCGTGCTTTTTCGATGATCTCGGCATTCCGCGGGGCGCGGGCGAGAATGGCCTGATGCATGGTGGGCACGGCGGTGTACCATGTCGGGTCCACCTCCTCGAACCAACCGAAGAACTTGAGCGCATCAAAGCCCGGAGCACAGCTGATCGAGGCCCCCGCGGCAAGCGAGGCGCTGACTGCCGCGACAAGGCCGTGGATGTGGAACAGCGGCATGACGTTCAGGCAGCAATCATCCGCAGTCAGCCGCAGCGAGGCACGGATGTTTTCGGCCGAGGCCGCCACGTTCGATTGCAGGAGCGGCACGATCTTGGGGCGCGAGGTTGTGCCCGAGGTGTGCAGGATCAGGGCCACGTCATCGGCGGTCGGGTCAGTATCGGGCGCCGCGCTGCCCCCCTCCGCCGAGAGGGTAAAGCAACCGGCCGGGTTGGTGGCAGTCAATTCGATGATTGTCAGCCCGAACCGTTCGGCCGCCGGGCGGGCCGGACCATCATAGCCGGCTTCCACGATGATTGCGCGGGCCTTGAGGTCTTCGAGATAAAAGGCGAATTCCTCTTCCTTGTAGGCCGGGTTCAACGGCGCCGTAGTGGCCGATTGCGCTACGGTCACAAAGGCAGTCGCCATTTCGGGCCCATTGGGCAGAACGATGGCAACGCGGTCCTTCGCCCCAACGCCTGCGCCGCGCAAT
>JALRLK010000130.1 GCA_023254495.1 Marivivens sp.
GTCTCGTTACCGGTGATCTCATCACCCTGCTTCACAGCACCTGTGCGGCGAATATCTAGACGAACTGATGCGTAAAACTTAAGTGCGTTACCGCCCGTTGTTGTCTCTGGGTTACCGAACATAACACCAATTTTCATACGAATCTGGTTGATGAACACCAACAGACAGTTTGACTGTTTCACTGTACCGGTAAGCTTACGCAGTGCCTGCGACATCAAACGAGCCTGCAAACCTACGTGAGAGTCACCCATCTCACCTTCGATCGCGTGCCCGTGGCCGATGCCGTGCGCTATGCCGCCGAGGATGCGGACGTGACCCTGCGGCTTTGGGAGGCCTTCAAACCGCAACTCCACCGCAAGCGCGTGGCGACCGTTTATGAGACCTTGGAGCGCCCCCTCGTGCCGGTTCTGGCGCGGATGGAGATGGCGGGGATCAGGGTTGACCGCGATACGCTGAGCCGGATGTCCAACGCTTTCGCCCAGTCGATGGCGGGGCTCGAGGACGAGATTCAGAAACTAGCGGGCCGCCCGTTCAACGTGGGCAGCCCCAAGCAGCTGGGCGAGATCCTATTCGACGAGATGGCACTGCCCGGTGGCGTGAAGGGCAAGACCGGTGCCTATGGCACGGGCGCCGATGTGCTTGAGGATCTGGCGACCGAGCATGAGCTTCCCGGCAAGGTGCTCGATTGGCGGCAGCTGGCGAAGCTCAAATCGACCTATACCGACGCGTTGCAGGATCACATCAACCCCGAGACGGGACGGGTTCATACGTCCTATTCCATCGCGGGGGCCAATACAGGCCGCCTCGCCTCGACCGATCCGAACCTGCAGAACATTCCGGTGAGGACCGAGGAGGGCCGCCGCATTCGCGAGGCCTTTGTGGCGGAGAAGGGCAAGGTTCTGGTCAGCCTCGACTATAGCCAGATCGAGCTGCGCATCCTTGCCCATGTGGCAGGGATCGACGCGCTGAAGACGGCGTTCCGCGAGGGGCACGACATCCACGCGATGACGGCATCCGAGATGTTCGACGTGCCTTTGGATCAGATGACGCCAGATATCCGGCGGCAGGCGAAGGCGATCAACTTTGGCGTGATCTACGGCATCTCGGGCTTTGGCCTTGCCCGCAACCTGCGCATCCCGCGCGATCAGGCACAGGGCTTTATCGACCGCTATTTCGAGCGCTTTCCCGGCATCCGCGCCTATATGGACAACACCGTGGCCTTCGCCAAGGAGAACGGTTTTGTGCAGACGCTCTTCGGGCGGAAGATCCACACGCCCGAGATCAACGCCAAGGGGCCGGGCGCGGGCTTTGCCCGCCGCGCCGCAATCAACGCGCCGATCCAGGGGACGGCGGCGGATGTGATCCGGCGGGCGATGATCCGGATGGACGGGGCGATTGGGCATCTGCCTGCAAAAATGCTTTTGCAGGTGCATGACGAGCTTTTGTTCGAGGTCGAAGAGGCTGCAGCCCACGATTTGATCGGCGTCGCCCGCGAGGTCATGGAAGGGGCTGCCGCCCCTGCGGTGAAGATGGATGTGGCGCTTTCGGTCGATGCCGGCCGCGGCGCCAACTGGGCCGAGGCGCATTAAGGGGAGGGGCGCTACTCCTCTGCCCTTCGGGCATTCACCCCGGAGTATTTTCAGCCAAAAGAAGCCTCAGGAGAGGAACGGCTTGGCGGTCATCGTAGCGGGTATCGGCACGCCCATGCGTTTCAGGATCGTTGGAGCGAGCTGAAGCTGGTCGAGCAGCGTGTCGGGCGCGGGGCCCTTGGCGGGACCGAAATAGTAGAGCGCGAAGTCCTGCTGTTCGGGGCCGGTGCCGCCATGGTGGCCGCGGGCGTCTTGCCCGTGATCGGCGGTGACGATGACTTCGTAGCCCGCATCGCGCCAGCGCTTGAGGAAAGGCTGCAACATCACATCGACCGCCTCGCAGGCATTGTCCATCGGCGTATTGTCGTGGCCGAAGCGGTGGCCCATGCTGTCAAGCGTGCAGGTATGGAGCATCCCGTAGTCGATCCCCTTCTTCTCGCAGAGCATGGTGAGTGTTGCGAAAAGATCGACATCGGAGGGGGTCATCTGGTTGGTGTGGCCATAACCGGTCATGGTGTGAAAGCGGCCGTGGCTGATCGGGCTTTGACCCGGCTCGTCATATTCGATGTCGTTCACGAAATCGAAGGGGTGGCGATTGAAAAACTCGGACCAAAAGCTGTGAGCAACTGCGCCGGTAAGACCGCCGGCGCGTGTCACCTCGGAAAACACATCCGGCACGTCGAGGCGGCGCACGAATTCATTGCCATAGACATGGTGGACCTGCGGGGAGATGCCGGTATGGATCGAGGCATAGCAGGTCGCCGAGATTGAAGGCAGTACCGAGCGCATCTTCCAAACCTGGGCCTCGCCCGATTGCACCCAGCCTTCGAGATTTCCGAAGAGGCGGCGCCAGTTTGCGTAGGGAACGCCATCGAGGATGATGAGGAGGAGCTTGTTCATGGGAAATGGCCTGAAGGTTTGGGAGGGGCTGGTTAGTTTCCAGCGCTCTCCATCTTGCGCGTTTCGATGACGTGTTCAAGCCAGCCGAGGCGCATTTCAGGGACCGACGACAGGAGAAGATCGGTGTAATCGTCGAAGGGCGGCGTTAGCACCTGCGTCTTGGGGCCATAGCGGACGACCTTGCCGCGATACATCACGGCAATGCTGTCGGCGATGGCTTTGACCGTGGCAAGATCGTGGGTGATGAAGAGATAGGCCACGCCTTCCTGCGCCTGAAGTTCGAGAAGGAGTTTGAGGATGCCGTCGGCCACAAGCGGATCGAGGGCCGAAGTAACTTCGTCGCAGATGATTAGCTTGGGCTTGGCCGCCAGTGCGCGGGCGATGCAGACGCGTTGTTTCTGGCCGCCTGAAAGCTCGGCCGGATAGCGGTCGATGAAGCCCTTGCCCATCTCGATCTGGTCGAGAAGCTCTTGCACGCGCTTGCGCTTTTCCTCGCCTCTCATCCCGAAATAGAACTCGAGCGGGCGGCCGATGATCGTGCCAACCGTCTGGCGCGGGTTCATCGCTACGTCAGCCATCTGATAGATCATCTGCAATTCGCGCAGATCGTCGATGCTGCGGGTTTTCAGATCGGGGGTCAGCGTGCGGCCCGCGAAGGTGATCCGCCCTGCGGAAGGCGGCAAAAGGCCGGTGATCGCGCGGGCGAGGGTCGATTTGCCCGAGCCGCTTTCGCCCACAATGGCGAGGGTCTGGCCGGGGGCGACATCGACGCTCACATTGGACAGCACGTCGAAATTCGTCCCCTTATAGCGGGCGGTGACGTTGTCGACGCGCAGCACGGGTTCGGCTGGTTTCTTCTCTTCATGGTCAATCGAGCGGACCGAGACGAGCGCGCGGGTATAGTCTTCGTGGGGGTCTTCGATGATCTGCTTGACGGGGCCGTATTCGACCTTGTTGCCATTGCGCAGAACGAGGATGTGATCCGAGACCTGCGCCACGACGGCCAGATCGTGGGTGATATAGAGCGCGGCGACGCCGGTATCGCGGATCGCTTCTTTGATGGCCGCGAGAACATCGATTTGGGTCGTCACGTCGAGCGCAGTCGTCGGCTCGTCAAAGATCACAAGGCTCGGCTCGGGGCAGAGGGCCATCGCCGTCATCACCCTCTGAAGCTGGCCCCCCGAGACCTGGTGGGGATAGCGGCTGCCGATGGTTTCGGGGTTGGGCAGGCCGAGCTTGCGGAAAAGTTTGACCGCCCGCGCCTCGGCTTCCGAGCGGCTGCAGAGGCCGTGTTTGAGAGTGGCTTCGATCACCTGTTCCATCAGGCGCTTGGCCGGATTGAACGACGCGGCGGCGGATTGGGCGACATAGGTGACTTCGCGCCCGCGCAAGCCCCGCAGGGCCTTGGGGCCGAGCTTTAGGATATCGCGGCCATTGAGCGTCACCTCGCCGCCGGTGATCCGCACGCCGCCGCGGCCATAGGCCATGGCGGAAAGGCCGATCGTTGATTTGCCGGCGCCGGATTCACCGATGAGGCCAAGCACTTTGCCGCCTTCGAGGCTGACCGACACGCCTTCGACGATAGTGATATCGTGGGGGTCTTCGCCCGGCGGATAGACGGTGGCTTCGATCTTGAGGTTCTTGATGTCGAGCAGGGTCTCAGGCACCGCGGCCTCCTTTCAGGCTGGTGGTGCGGTTGAGAACCCAGTCAGCAACGAGATTGACCGAGATCGCGAGCGCGGCAATGGCCACGGCAGGCACAAGCGCCGCGGGGATGCCGTAGACGAGGCCTTCCTTGTTCTCCTTCACGATACCGCCCCAGTCGGCGAGCGGCGGCTGAACGCCGAGGCCGAGGAACGAGAGGGTCGAGATGAAGAGAACCGCGAAGATGAAGCGCAGGCCCAGCTCGGCCACCAAGGGCGAAAGGGCATTGGGCAGGATCTCGCGGAAGACGATCCAGCGGGTGCCTTCGCCGCGCAGGCGGGCTGCCTCGACATAGTCCATCACCGTGATGTCAACCGCGACAGCGCGGCTCAGGCGAAAGACGCGGGTTGAATCGAGCAGGCCCATGACGAGGATCAGGATGGTCGTGGAGACCGGCATGACCGACAGGACCACGAGCGCAAGAATCAGCGAGGGAACCGACATCACCAGATCGACAAGCCGCGACAGGGCCTGATCGATCCAGCCGCCAATCGTGGCTGCGGTGAAGCCGAGGACTGAACCGAGCGTAAAACTCAGGGCTGTCGCGAGCGTGGCGATGTAGATCGTGGTCTGGCCACCATAGATCATCCGGCTGAGCATATCGCGGCCAAGAGCGTCGGTGCCCAGAAGGTGCTCGCGCGACATGGGATCCCAGATCGAGTTGGAAACCACTTCGGCCATGCCATAGGGGGCGATGAAATCGGCGAAAATGGCGGTAATGAAAAACAGCGCCGTAAAGAAAAGGCCGATAAGGGCGGAAAGGGGGATCCGTCTCATTTCGGGTGCCTCAGTCGTGGATTGGTCAGGATGGCGATCATGTCGGCCAAGATATTCAGGCCGATATAGACCGCCGCGAATACGAGGCCGCAGGCCTGAACGACGGGCACGTCACGTTTGGAGACATGGTCAACCAGATACTGGCCCATGCCGGGATAGACAAAGACCACCTCGACCACAACGACGCCCACTACCAGATAGGCAAGGTTGAGCATCACCACGTTCACCACCGGAGCGATGGCGTTGGGGAAGGCGTGGCGCGAGATGATCGTCGCGGGGCGCAGGCCCTTGAGTTCGGCCGTCTCGATATAAGCCGATTGCATCACGTTCAGGATCGCCGCGCGAGTCATCCGCATCATATGGGCGAGAACGACGAGCACCAGAACGATCACCGGCATGGCAATGGCGTTGAGCTTTTCCAGAAGCGACATGCTGTCATAGATGACTGAGGTCGAGGGAAAGAGCCGGTAGTTCACCGCCAGGATATACATGACGATGTAGCCGACAACGAATTCGGGAAGGGAAATCGTGGCGAGCGTGACGCCAGAGATAAGCTTGTCTGGCCAGCGGCCAGCATAGCGTGCGGCGACAAGCCCAAGGATAAGCGCGAGCGGCACAGCGATTATCGCGGCCCAGAACGCCAGGAAAAGGGTGTTGGCAAGCCGGCTCGCCATTGAAGTGGCGATATCTTTACCGTTGGTCAGAGCGGTACCGAGATCGCCCTGCAGCGCGCCAAAGAGCCAGTCGAAATAGCGAGACAAGGCAGGCTCGTTCAATCCGAGTTCTTCGCGCAGGTTGGCGAGTGCCTCTGGCGTTGCGGACTGCCCAAGAATGGATTGCGCCACGTCGCCAGGAAGGATTTGCGTTCCCGCAAAGATCAGGGCTGATGTGGCGATAATAAGAAGAAGTCCCAGCGCAATGCGCTGGGACAAGAGTTTTACAATCGGGTGCATTCCTTTCACCCGGTTAGGCCAACCAACATACCTGGCTGGCACGACCACCCATAAGTTCACCGGTGCCGTCTTTTTCCCAGCCCTGGACCTTGTCCGACAGGCCATCGACGTAGTCGTTAAACATCGGGCAGATCAGGCCGCCCTCGTCGCGCATGATATGGGCCATCTCGCTGTAGATCCCTTTGCGCTTGCTGAGATCCAGCTCGGCACGGGCCGAAAGGAGCAGTTCGTCAAACTTATCATTGAAGAACCTTGTATCATTCCAGTCTGCTGATGAAAGGTAGGCAGTTGAGTACATCTGGTCCTGCACCGGACGGCCGCCCCAGTAGGAGGCGCAGAACGGCTGAACGTTCCAAACGTCCGACCAATAGCCGTCGTTGGGCTCGCGCTTGATCTCAAGTGGAATACCAGCGGCAGCAGCCGACTGCTGATAGAGCTGAGCAGCTTCAACAGCGCCGGGGAAGGCACCATCCGCGACGCGCAGGACGATCGGTGAACCGTCATGGCCCGACATCTTATAATGTTCGGCCGCTGCCGCGGGATCGTACTCGCGCTGCGGGATTGTCTCGTCGAAGAGGGGGTAGGCGGCGTTGATTGGGAAGTCATTGCCTACCGTGCCATAGCCGTTGAGGATCTTGTCGACCATTTCCTGCCGGTTGATCGCAAGTTTGAGCGCCATCCGCAGATGATTGTTGGCGAAAGGCTCGGTGTCGCAGTGCATGATGAACACATAGTGACCCGGACCGCCAACGTTGACGACCTGCACGCCCGGTGAGCGGCCAAGAAGCTGTGCCACCTTGGGGTCAACTCGGTTGACGATATGGACCTGACCCGACTGAAGGGCCGCCATACGCGCAGTTGCGTCGTTGATGACAAGAATTTCTACCTCGTCGACATGGCCGCGAGTGTCGTCCCAGTAGTTGGGGTTCTTCTTCCACAGGTGCCGCGCGCCGGGCTCGTTTGCTTCAAGCATGTAGGCGCCTGCGCCAATCCCTGCGGCCGGATCGTCAAAGCCGCCGTCTGGCTGGATCTGCAAGTGATAGTCGGCCAAGAGGTAGGGAAGGTCAGCGTTTGGGGTGGTCAGGGTGACGGAGAAGACGTCACCTTCCACCTTCATCGACTCGATGCCACGCATGATGCCCAAGGCACCCGACTGTGCGTCGTCGTTCGAGTGGCGCTCCATCGTGCGCATCGCGTCTTCGGCGGTCACTGTCTTGCCATTGTGGAATTCGACGCCGCTTCGCATCTTGAACATCCACGTCTTGGCGTCGGATGTAGATTCCACCGACTCGGCAAGGCGGTAGCCGATGCTGCCGTCGGCCTTCACTTCGACCAACGTTTCGCCAAACGTGTTCAGGTTGTGATACGGAACCTGGCTCGCGGCGAGTGCGGGATCGAGGCTGTTAGTGCTTTCTCCTCCGACCGAGCCAATCCGCAGAGTGCCACCCTTGACAGCGCCCTGAGCGGACACGGCCGAAGCAAGCATGTTGCCGGCCATGCCGGCGCTGATGCCGAGCGCAGCAGCGCGGCCCATAAAGGCACGGCGGCTGACACGGCCCTGGGCAGCGCGCCCAGCGAGGTATTTGAGTTCGTCGTTCATGTTAGTCTCCCTGATGGTTTTATTGATTGACCAATCAATAACCGCGATTCTCGTGTTGCGGCAACAATCCTTTGATGATTGTGGCCCCTAGAGGTGGTCTCTGGCTACTGAATCCTTGAATTCCCTGACGTAAACTTCGTGATCGCCCTCCTTGGCAATGATCTTCGCCTGCATATGCAACATCTGTTTGTCGGCCCACATCGAAGCCGACGCCTCGGTGGCGACGCGCCAGGCACCGCGCCAAAGCTCCTGATTCCAGACAATATCGACCCGCGCGGAAAGTGGGTCATCACTTTGGATTGACCAGACCTCGTGACTGGACTCCGCGGTGCAAAGCCCGTGATCAAGGTTTTCGCTAGCGCCCTCGTCGCTGGCGACGATCAGACGGTGGGTTCCCTTGATCAGGTCATGGTCGATCGAGCGAGAGGGCGCCCGCTCGCGAAGCGTCAGAAGGTTGGCAGGGCGCGCCGTCTCTGCCGGCGGGAATGCCCATTCGTCGGCCTCCGCGCCGGGGTGAACCGGCAATGTCAGCTGGCCTGACGAGAGAGCGAGCGTCGCCGCCTCGGCCGAGGGCCAGACGAAAGGCCAGTAGGTCGTCGAAAGGGCGAGCCGCAGGCGGTGTCCGGCGGCGAGGCGATAGCCGGTCTGATCGAGGGTGAGGCGGATCGTCAGGGCTTCGCCGGGGGGCGGATCTGTCGGATGC
>JALRLK010000176.1 GCA_023254495.1 Marivivens sp.
TCCTTGGCGGAAACAAAAGACATATAGTCTTGCGCTGTGGTGATCGCCAACGACCGGCGTTTGACAAGAAGCTGCTCGACCAATGTGACGTCTTGCTGGCGTGGCACGACGACAATGGTGGCCGGTCGCTCTGACTTGGCACTGCTTGGGCCAGTCGGCGTAGACAAAGCAGGTATCGGCCTTGTCATGCGGATCGCATCAGCACCATCTTCATAATAGCCGATCAACACATGATGCGGTGTAAAACCGTGGCGTAAATAAAATTCGACAAGCCTAAGATTCTGTTTTCGGGCCTCAAGCATGACGCTTTTACGGCCTGCTTTGCCGGCTGCAGCTACGGCCATGTCTAGTAATTTTGATGCAACACCATGCGTGCGCCACGCGCGCAGAACGGCCAATGAATAAATACGCGCTTTATCGCTGTTCTTGCGAAAATGGACCAAAACATAACCGATCGGCACCTCATCGATGGCTGTTGCCACCACCAGTATTTGGGATGGTGACCTGACGGCAGCATGAAACGACTGCTTCGACAGATTGTCGGATGTAAAACTTTGCTGTTCGATCACACAAAGCGCCGGGACATCGCTTGGGCGGGCTGGTCGAAATTCTACGTTCTTCATGAAACCCTGCTGGCACAAAGGCGCCCAACACCACAGCGGACACGGCGGTAACGCACCTTGCGGCCAATCTTCAGGAAGGGGAGCGCATAGCGCCCGGTCGAGCGCCACACGGACAGGGTGCCGGGGGAAACGTCGAGCATCGCCGCTGCGGCCTTGTCATCGAGCAGACCTTGTTGCCGCGGCGGCGGGCCAGTTCAAAGGCCGAACGCGCAACGCGGGCGATCTCGCTCTCGGTATAGCGCTGGGTGTTGATGCCCACACGCTCGTTGCCTTCGGTGAAGATGCCGCGCGGCTCGCCGAAGTAGACACCCGAGGTCAGCTCGCGGACGATCATGATGTCGAGGCCAGCGACCACGTCTTTCTTGAGCGACGAGAAATCCGCGAGCGCGTCAAAGCACTGGGCTGGGCGGAGGTTGGCGTAGAGGTCCATCTCCTTGCGCAGGCGCAGGAGGCCGCGCTCGGGCTTAACCGAGAAATCGAGGTTGTCATACTGCGGGCCGCCCACGGCACCGAGAAGAACGGCATCCACCTCTTGCGCCTTGGCCATGGTCTCGTCGGCTAGGGGCTTGCCATGCACGTCATAGGCGCAGCCGCCGACGAGGTCTTCCGAGACGTCGAACTTGAGGGCGCGTTTGTCACCGTACCAAGCGATGATCTTCTTCACTTCGGCCATGACTTCGGGGCCGATGCCGTCGCCGGCGAGGATAAGGAGCGAGGGGTTTGACATGGGGTCTTTCCTTCGGGGGTCAAGGGTCGCCGTCCCGCCTATCGGTTTGCCCTCGGGGCGTCAAGAAAGCAGGGTGGCTAGGGGCGTGCTGACGCAGGCAAGAGGTCGACCCAGACGAGCCGCTGCCGACCCCCTGCTTGCCCGTCGGGGCCGAGCGAGCCGTCGGTCGGCCACCAGACACCAGCATCCGTGACGACCCAGTCGGAAGAGGGCAAGACATAGCCGACCCGCAAGTTGCCCTGCGGGCTTCCGGGCCAAGCGGCCGTGTCGAGCGAGGGATCGCCCCGATGGTCGGGGTCGGCGGCCAGTTCCCCACCGCTGCTCGCGGGGCGCGGGTCCTGAAGGCGGGAGTCGGTCAATAGCGCCCTGATTACATTGTGATCCCCGTCGCCGTCCTCGGGATCGGCGTTGAGCTTGGCTGCAACAACGAAGCTCTGCGGCGGGGGGCCAAACACCCCGTCCAAATAGAGCGACCAGAAGCGGATCTCGTCACGATTACGCAGGCCGTTGCGATCTTCAGGCCCATCAAAGGCGGGCGTTGTTGCGGCGCTTGCCAAGAGCGCGAGGGCCCCCCCGCCCTCGGGCAGCACCGGCACGATCCAGAAGCCAGCCGAGGCGAGCCTCTGGATCGCCAAGGCATCTTCCGAGGGGAAGGGGCGGCCGTTCAGTTTGGGGAGCTGCGTACCCGGCAAATCGCGCCAGAGGAGGTCTGTGAAATCGGCAACCCCACCTGTGTCGATCGGCACCCGCGACAACAGCGCCATCCCGCCATTGCCACGAAAATCGCCATAGCCCATGGCATCCCGCGCCTCGCCAAGCGCGCCGTTGCCGTCCATGTCGAACCCCGTGGGCAGGCCGGCATTGGAAGGAAGCGCGAACCTGAAGGGATAAGCCGTCCCACGCTTGGCCAGAAGATCGGCGAAAGCGTTGAGCGCGGCGAGGCCCGCGTCGTGATCGAAATCGGTGAGGAGGAGGATATCCGGATCCGCCGCCGAAATGACCTCTAGGATCGCTGCGATGGCCTTGTCCTCGCCCGAGAGAATATCCCGCAGCAAGAACCCCGGCCCTCACGGCTCAGGGGCGCGGCGTAGGTGGCAATGCGGAAAGGATCAGCGCTTGCAGATGCCGAGGCAAGCCAAAGGCTCAGGCCGATTGCTGAACCGGCACCCAGCCATCTTCGAGCGCCTTCGCAAGGGCGCGTTTCTGTTTGCTCTCGAGAATGTTCGCGATCCGGCTTAACGCCAGCCCTCGCATGATCAATGATGCCGGCAAGAAGGCCCAAGCTGTCACCGACCATACAAGAGTATGCGGATTGGTGAGAGAAATTGGATCAACAAATTGCACCACGAGTTGCAGGACCGCAGGCACAAAGAAGGGAAGCGTGAGTCCAAAGATACCGTTAACGGCCGCGTCACGATGAAGTTTTTGGACGACGTCCATGTGAACCGACGGATTGAAGAAGGGCAAATTGGTCCAGATGTTGAACGACCGACCGGGCAACGGCCACCGACCAAACCGGAGCGTGATCACCATCAGGGCCAAGGCCAAAATTGAAGTGATTTAGGCGACGCCTGCCGCAGTTCGGAAGATCGAGATTGTTGCTTCCGGGGCGGACTCGGGCAAGAGGCCGATCATCAACCGCACGGGAGAGAGGGGAAAGTCGATCATCTGGGCAAGGCGCTCGCCTGCGGTATCAAGAAACACGGTAAATGTTGTTGGGGCGATCTGACCGCGAAGGATCGAAGAAAGAAAGAAGACGCATGCAAATAGCGCCAGAAACCGGATGCGGTTGACAGGAGGGGCTTCGCGAAACTCGATCAATGTAGAGGTTTTGCTCGCATATTCTGCGAAAGTTGCGATTGCGGCGAGGATTGCGACGAGCATGGCGATCTGGCCCGTATCGCCCGGGGTCGATGGCAGGATGATCGACGGCGTCGCCACCAGCAGAATCACTGCCAACGCACGGACCAATGCTCCGACAACTCGAATAATCACTGCTCGTCTCTCGATCTGGCCGGACGCGATACTTGCCGCGCCTCTTTTCCAGTCTAGCCCTTTTGGGCCGCCGCATTATTGACACAATCCGGACCAGATTGCCCCAATCGGCAAGCGCCGAGTTAGCGACGGGAATGGCAGACAGGGAATCGGTGCGGCTTTCTTGCAACCATCAGGCCACAATATATTAAGAAACCCGCCCTTTTTGGGGCGGGTTTCCAGCAGGAATCTGGCCGCGGGATTTAGGCCCAGGGGCGCTCCATCGCGGCCTTGGCCTCGAAGGCGTCGATCGATTTGGCCTTCTCCATCGTCAGGCCGATGTCGTCGAGGCCGTTCAGGAGGCAGTGCTTCTTGAAGGCGTCGACCTCGAATTTGAACGATTGGCCGTCCGAAGAGGTCACGGTCTGGCTTTCAAGATCGACCTCGATCCGCGCGTTCGAGCCTTTCTCGGCGTCCTTCATCAGCACGTCGACGGCCTCTTGCGGCAGAACGATCGGCAGCATCCCGTTCTTGAAGCAGTTGTTGTAGAAGATGTCGGCAAACGAGGTCGAGATGATCGCCTTGATGCCGAAATCCGCCAGCGCCCAAGGCGCGTGTTCGCGCGACGAGCCGCAGCCGAAATTGTCGCCGGCGACGAGGATCTCCGCCTGCCGGTAGGCGGGCTTGTTGAGAACGAAATCGGCGATCTCGTTGCCCTGACGGTCATAGCGCATCTCGTCAAAGAGGTTCACCCCCAGCCCCGACCGCTTGATGGTCTTGAGGAATTGCTTGGGGATGATCATGTCCGTGTCGATATTGACGAGCGGCAGGGGCGCGGCGACGCCGCTGATCTTGCTGAACTTTTCCATTATATCATCTCCCGAACGTCAGTGAGGTGGCCGGTGATCGCGGCGGCGGCGGCCATGGCGGGCGAGACAAGGTGCGTGCGGCCCTTGTAGCCTTGGCGGCCTTCAAAGTTGCGGTTCGAGGTCGAGGCGCAGCGCTCGCCTTCCGACAGCTGGTCGGGGTTCATGGCGAGGCACATGGAGCACCCCGCGAGGCGCCATTCGAAACCGGCGTCGATGAAGATCTGCGCAAGGCCTTCTTCCTCGGCCTGTGCGCGCACGAGGCCCGAGCCGGGAACGACCATCGCCCGTTTGACCTTGATCTTCTTGCCTTTGAGGATCTCGGCCGCGGCGCGGAGGTCTTCGATCCGGCCGTTCGTGCAGGAGCCGATAAACACCGTGTCGATCTCGATATCGGTGAGCTTCTGACCGGCCGTCAGGCCCATATAGTCGAGCGAGCGCTGCGCCGCCTCGACCTTGCCGCCTTTGAAGCTTTCGGGCGCGGGCACGGTCGCGTTGATCGGCAGCACGTCTTCGGGCGAGGTGCCCCAGGTCACGACCGGGGCGATATCCTCGCCCTTGATGGTGATGACCTTGTCGAAATGTGCGCCTTCGTCGGTGTAGAGCGTCTGCCAATAGGCCAGAGCGGCCTCCCAAGCGGCGCCTTTCGGCGCGTGCGGGCGGCCTTTGACGTATTCGAAGGTTTTCTCGTCCGGCGCGATGAGGCCAGCGCGGGCGCCGCCTTCGATCGCCATGTTGCAGACGGTCATTCGGCCTTCCATCGAAAGATAACGGATCGCTTCGCCGCAATATTCGATGACATAGCCGGTGCCGCCGGCGGTGCCGGTCGCGCCGATCACCGACAGGGTGATGTCCTTGGCGGTGACACCGGGGCGGAGCTTGCCGGTGATCTCGACCTTCATGTTCTTGGATTTCTTCTGGATCAACGTTTGCGTTGCCAAAACATGTTCCACCTCGGATGTGCCGATGCCGTGGGCCAACGCACCAAACGCACCATGCGTCGCTGTGTGGCTGTCG
>JALRLK010000010.1 GCA_023254495.1 Marivivens sp.
GACGAATTGCTTTGATTGGGCTGCAACAATCTTCTCCCGGGTGAGGGACTGGATCTGGGGAGGAAGCGTGGCGCTGAAGAACAGCGTCTGACGCTTCGCCGGCAGATGCCGGAGGATCTTCTTGATCTCCGGCAGGAAGCCCATGTCGAGCATCCGGTCCGCCTCGTCGACCACCATGATCTGCACGCCGGTCAGTAGAAGTTTGCCGCGCTCGAAATGGTCAAGCAGGCGGCCGGGCGTGGCGATCAGCACGTCAACGCCGCGGTCGATCAGGGCGTCCTGATCCTTGAAGCTCACGCCGCCGATGAGAAGCGCCTTCGTGAGCTTGGTGTGCTTGGCATAAACGTCGAAGTTTTCAGCGACCTGCGCCGCGAGTTCACGGGTGGGGCACAGAACCAGACTGCGCGGCATCCGGGCGCGGGCGCGGCCACGGCCGAGAAGGGTGATCATCGGCAGGGTGAAAGAGGCGGTCTTGCCAGTGCCGGTCTGGGCGATGCCCAGAACGTCCTTGCCTTCAAGGGCGGAGGGAATAGCGCCAGCTTGGATCGGGGTCGGAGTTTCATAGCCGGCTTCGGCGATGGCTTTCAGAACCTTGGGATCAAGGTTCAGATCAGAGAATTTGGTCATGTGCGTCCATTCATGGCCATCCGGCGATCCGGCTTGGCAGGTTATGGGACGCAATTTCCGGGCGCCCCGCGTCGGTCTTGGCCCAGTCTGGGTCGCACCTTGCTTAGCGTCATAGGTGCGGAGGGTCAATCTGCAAGAGTGATCCGCTTTGTGGCAAGCGGTGTAAACCTTTTTTAAAGAACTTAAGCTAACTACAGGGAGGCTGAAATTATTCTATCTATGCGATGGCTTTTTGCCTACGATTCACAAGAAGAGTGTTGTTTCAGCGGTTTGGAATTTAATTGCAGATGATATTTCAGAAGGCCTCATCCGATTTCCCAATCGACTTTCGTCCATTGCGGAAATTGTGGCACACAACACTTCGGTTCTGTGTCGGCTTGGAAATGAGACGCCAGAATCCCTTTCGGAACTTGTAAAAATTCCATTGCAGGAAGTACTCAACGTTCTTGATCCCACCAAAAGGCAAGCGAAGCTATGTGCTGTTTTCAGCATTGCACGCGCACTTCGGGTGTCGCCTGAGACCATTCTAGGGTTCGATCATGCGGGAATCGGTGTCAGATGCAATTGATACGAATATCGTTGGGTGATTTTGACTTATAATTTGGTATCAAAATCGTCAGATCTTTTTCAATTTCGGAAATTGAAGGCGTATCTGATCGGCGGGGGCCTAAAAACAGGCAAAATATGACTTCGAAAAAAACCGTCCCTGACGCGGACAACTGTCTTGGCCGAGTTCTTTTTGTCGGCCCGGACCAACTTCTTTTCAGTATGATAGAAGGCTATCTCACTGAAGAGTTCGAGTATGAATCTGTATACGTGAGCTCTGGTAAGGCCCTTATCAGCAAGGAAATAAGGGACGCGTCTGACATCTGCTTCATCAGCGCCGCCGCTCTGGGTGATAGCTCTGACGTTGTCAGCTACTGCATGGCTCTTCGTCAGTCGAAGCCCGACTTGCCGACAATCTTGTGTTCGGCAGAGGTTTCGATGTCGGATTATTCGACCGAGCGTTGGGAAATCTGCGATGCCACGCTTCGCATCCCCCTGACCAGGGTTGCGACGCTGCTGGGGGTCTCCGCCGCGCTGGATAACAATGCTGGCTTCGTAAAGAAATGCATCAATACCGGTCGCTGGCGCGATCCCGACGAACTCATGGCATCGGCTCCGTCAGAAATTGCCGATGTACTTGTAGAGGATCTGGCGAGGGGTGAGGAATAAGCCTCCGCCCCCTTCGCTACACCATCATTTCCTTGGTCGCGGTCAGTCGCACATCGGGATAATCCCGCCCTACGCGGTCGATGTCCCATTGCAGGCGGGTCAGGTAGACGAGATCGCCGTCGTTGTCGGTAGCGATATGCTGTTTGTTGGCAGCGACGAATTTCTCGACCGCCAGCTTCTCGCCCGCGACCCAGCGGGCCGAGGTGAATTGCGAGGGCTCGAAGCGAACGGGCAGGCCGTATTCCAGCTCGATCCGGTTCGCCAGAACCTCGAACTGCAGCGCACCCACAACGCCGACGATAAAGCCCGAGCCGAAGGTCGGCTTAAAGACCTTGGCTGCCCCTTCCTCGGCGAATTGCATGAGCGCCTTCTCAAGGTGCTTGGCCTTCATCGGATCGCCGGCGCGGCAGTTTTGCAGAAGCTCGGGCGCGAAAGAGGGGATGCCCGTCACGCGAAGCGCCTCGCCCTCGGTTAGCGTATCGCCGATGCGCAGCTGCCCGTGGTTGGGGATGCCGATGATATCGCCGGCCCAGGCCTCTTCCGCCAGCTCGCGGTCGGCGGCGAGGAAAAGTACGGGGTTGGACACGGCCATCGGCTTCTTCGACCGAACGTGGAGAAGCTTCATCCCCCGCTGGAAATGCCCCGACGCGAGGCGGACAAATGCCACGCGGTCGCGGTGCTTTGGGTCCATATTGGCCTGCACCTTGAAGACAAAGCCGGCAACCTTGGTTTCCTCGGGCGCGATATCGCGCGGCTCGGCGGATTGGACCTGCGGCTCGGGGCCGTAGCTGCCGATACCGTCCATCAGCTCCTTCACGCCGAATGAGTTGATGGCCGAGCCGAACCAGATCGGCGTCATATGCCCTTCCAGAACCGCCTGCGGATCAAGCGCGGGCAAAAGCTCGCGCGCCATCTCCAGCTCTTCCTTCAGCTTTTCCAGTAGCTGGGCGGGAACGTGCTGGGCGAGTTTGGGGTCGTCGAGACCGTTGATCTCGATCGTTTCGGCCACGCGGTTGCGGTCGGCGCGGTCCATGAGTTCCAGACGGTCGCGCAGGATATCATAGCAGCCGATGAAATCGCGCCCCGTACCGATGGGCCAAGAGGCGGGCGTCGCGTCGATCGCCAGCATCTCTTGGATCTCGTCGATGATCTCAAAGGTGTCGCGGCTCTCACGGTCCATCTTGTTACAGAAGGTCAGGATCGGCAGATCGCGCAGGCGGCAGACCTCGAAGAGCTTCTGCGTCTGGCTTTCCACGCCCTTGGCCCCGTCGATCACCATAACCGCGGCGTCAACGGCGGTCAGCGTGCGATAGGTATCCTCGGAAAAGTCTGAGTGGCCGGGCGTGTCGACAAGGTTGAAGCGGAAGGTCTTGTAATCAAATGACATAGCCGAGGCCGAGACGGAGATGCCCCGATCCTTCTCCATCTGCATGAAGTCCGACCGCGTGCGGCGCGCCTCGCCCTTGGCGCGCACCTGACCGGCCATCTGGATGGCGCCCCCGAACAGGAGGAATTTCTCGGTGAGCGTCGTCTTGCCGGCGTCGGGGTGCGAGATGATCGCAAAGGTCCGGCGGCGGGCGATTTCGGGCGGAAGGGCGGGGCGATTTGTCATGCGCCCCCTATAGGGGGCGTTGCGAGAAAGGGCAATCGGGCGTCAGCTTTGCGAAGCGCGGCGCAGAAGATCGGCTGCGTTGGGAACGTTCGCGAGCCCTTCAAGCACCTCATAGTCGCGATGGGTGCGGCGGCTGTGGCCATATTTGCCAGACAAGTGCCCATTGCCGATCTCGCCGGGGATCGCGCCGATCGTTCTGGGATCCACCATCAGGGATTCAGCTGCCTCAGTTGGATAAAGGAGAGTTTTATGATGCGTGTCGACTCCACCATTTTGTTATGAGCCATACCATGCAACCGACAAGACCCAAAATGAAACAGAGCCGATATACATCATCGTGCGACAA
>JALRLK010000070.1 GCA_023254495.1 Marivivens sp.
AACTCCTGCAGGCTGACTACTCCGAGCACTCCGGCGCCGAGAACGAGAAGCGACAGCACCGGCAACACCGCCGCAAGCGAGGTGTTCAGCGAACGCATCAACACCTGGTTCATCGACACGTTCACCACGTCCCCATACGAGGCACGAGATGCCGACAGGCGCTTGGCTTTGACCGGCCAACCGCCAACAGCCTCGATTCGGTCTCCGACCGCGACTTCGCGCTCGAGTTCCTTGCCGCCTCGTCGATCTGCGCGATGCACCTCTCGCGCTTTGCCGAAGAGCTGGTGATCTGGTCCTCGGCCCAGTTCCGTTTCGTCGCCATGTCGGACCGCTGGTCCACCGGCTCGTCGATCATGCCGCAAAAGCGCAATCCCGATGCAGCCGAGCTGATCCGCGCCAAGATCGGCCGGATATTCGGGGCGAATGTGGCGCTGATGACGGTGATGAAGGGCCTGCCGCTGACCTATTCGAAGGATATGCAAGAAGACAAAGAGCAGGTCTTTGACGCCGCCGACAGCCTGATGTTGGCGCTGGCCGCGATGACCGGCATGGTTAGCGACATGACCGCCAACCGCGACAAGCTCAAGGCGGCGGCCTCGTCCGGCTTCTCGACCGCGACCGATCTGGCCGACTGGCTGGTGCGCGAACTCAATCTGCCGTTCCGCGATGCCCACCATGTGACGGGCTCGTTGGTGGCTGTGGCCGAGGGCAAGGGCTGTGATCTGCCGGATCTGACGCTTGAGGATATGCAGGCGGTTCATGAGGGCATCCGCTCGGATGTGTTTGACGTTCTGGGCGTGGAAAACTCGGTCGCCTCGCGCATGAGCTATGGTGGCACCGCACCGGTTCGGGTGCGTGAGCAGATCGCACGCTGGAAAGAGGCGCTCAAATGAGGGCGGCGCTTCTTCTTGTCCTTCTGGCGGCTTGCGGCGCCGATGGCCCACCGTTGAAGCCCACCGCAAACCTCGCGGCGCAGGAGGCCAACTGATGCCGCCCCTGCGCCTCGCCTATCTCGCGCTGGCGATCTGGGGCGCGGTGCATCCGATGATCTATTTTTCCCGCTGGCTGAATGAAAACGGCGGCGGGTTCGGCGGGATGCTCGAGGCGTGGCACGCGAATTACGCGACAGCCGGGCTCGTTCTCGACCTCTTCATCGCGGCCATAGCTCTGACGCTCTGGATCGTTGTCGAGACATGGGTGCGCAAGAACTGGATCGCGCTTCTGGCCATTCCGGCGACCTTCCTGATCGGTGTGAGCTGCGGCCTGCCGCTGTTTCTTTTCCTCCGCACCCGCCCCATCGCCTGATCGGCCCTTGGGCTTGGCCCGTAATCTGCTATGACGCTGCGGAAGATTCCTCAGAGGCGCGCATGGACCACTTTCTCTATCGCAACGGTCAGCTCTTTGCCGAAGACGTCCCCGTAGCCGAGATCACGGCTGCTGTCGGAACGCCGGTCTATATCTACTCGACCGCCACGCTCCTGCGCCATTTCGGCCTCTTCGATCAGGCCCTTGCGGGGATGCCGCACCTCGTCTGCTTTGCGATGAAGTCGCTTTCCAACGTCGCCGTCCTGCGCGTCTTGGGGCAGGCGGGGGCAGGGATCGACGTTGTCTCGGTCGGAGAATACCTGCGGGCCAAGGCGGCGGGCGTTCCGGGAGAGCGGATCGTCTTTTCAGGTGTCGCCAAAACGCGCGAGGAGATGCGGATCGCGCTTGAGGGCGGCATCCGGCAGTTCAACGTCGAAAGCGAACCCGAGATGGAGGCGCTGAGCGAGGTTGCCTCGGCGCTGGGCGTTGTGGCCCCTATTGCGGTGCGGGTGAACCCCGATGTTGACGCCAAGACCCATGCCAAGATTGCCACAGGCAAATCGGAAAACAAATTCGGAATTCCCATCGCCAAGGCGCGTGAAGTCTATGCCCGCGCCGCAGCTCTTCCGGGTATCAGGGTCGTCGGGATCGACGTGCATATCGGCAGCCAGCTGACCGACCTCGAGCCCTTCCGCCTCGCCTATCGCAAGGTCGCGGCGCTGACCGAGGCGCTTCGGGCCGATGGCCACCAGATCGAGCGGCTGGACCTTGGGGGCGGCCTTGGCATTCCCTACGAACGCTCGAACGCCGCGCCGCCGCTGCCTGAGGACTATGGCCGGATGATCGCGGAAGAGGCGGGCCACCTCGGCTGCGAGATCGAGATCGAGCCGGGGCGCCTGATCGCGGGCAACGCGGGGCTGATGGTGTCCGAGATCATCTACGTCAAGGAAGGCGAGGGGCGGGATTTCCTGATCCTCGATTCCGCGATGAACGATCTTGTCCGCCCTGCCATGTATGATGCGCATCACGATATCGTGCCGTTGGTCGAAGCCGAAGCGGGCGCCGAACAGCAACCCTATGATGTGGTCGGTGGCATCTGTGAAACCGGCGATACCTTTGCCCGTGGCCGGATGATGCCACCGGTGAAAGCCGGCGATCTCGTCGCGTTCCGTTCAGCGGGGGCTTATGGGGCCGTCATGGCGAGCGAATACAACTCGCGCCCGCTGATCCCCGAGGTCTTGGTCGATGGCGACAAATGGGCCGTGATCCGTCGCCGCCCGTCCTATGACGAGATGATCGCGCGGGATATCATCCCCGACTGGCTCTAGCTGCCGGCCTTGTCCTTCATCAGGGCGATGAGATCCTGCAGACGCAGATCGACCCAGAGGCGCAAATCGTTCACCAGATCGACATAGTCCGACAGGATCGGCGCCGCTGATGGCACGGCTTCGGCAAGCCTTGGTGCGAGGTTGTAGACGATCAGCGCAAGGATCGCGGCGAGTAGCATCAGACTGAAACCAAGACGAAATCCCGAGCGCTGGCCCTTCTCGCGCTTCTCGATCACTTCCGGCTCTTCAGTTCCGCGCTCGTCGGTCGAGCGGAGGCTGGAATTAAAGTCCTCGATATCTGGCAGAAGATCGCTGCGCGAGCCGGCTTCGACCTTCGAAGGCAGAGGTGCCATTTCCCCTTTGAGCCGAGCCATGCGCCGGCGGACCTTTTCAACCCTCTGGGATTCCTGATCAGGTTCATCGTCGATGCCAAGGTCGGGCTGGCTCTGAAGCCCGGTCGCCGCTTCTTCGCGGCGCTGCGCCTCTTCCCGGGCGGCTTCTTCTTTCAGAATATCTGCGACCGACGGGGAGAGAGCCTTGCGCTCTCTCGGCGGCGGCGAAACCGAGAGGTCATCATCTTCAAGGTCGTCAAACTCGTCGGCGTCTTCTTCCGGCGGAGCCGCGATAGCGGTCTCATGCGGAGCCGGGCGGCCTTCCTCTTCGGATGCCGATACGCCGGGGCGTTCAAACCATGTGAAGCCGCAGTTCGAACACTGAAGATCCCGCCCTCCGGTGGGAACGACATCGTCCGGGACTTCGTATTGTGCGCCGCAGTTGGGGCAAATCAACCGCATCCGAATTGTCCTTTCCGCTCGATTGGTCTCGGCAGTTGCCTGCTCAGACAGGTTTTGTCTACCAGTTAGGGTCGGGCACGCCAAGAGTTTGCACGCCCTGACGCACGGCGCGATTGATGTTGCGGGTCTTTTTGGGCAGAACCGAAGCAATCGACGAAAAAGGGGCCATCTGTGATCGAACTCGAAAGAGTTGCCTATACCTACGGCGGCGCCGAGCTTTTCGCCGACCTCTCGATGACGCTTGCCCCCGGATCTTTCCATTTTCTGACCGGTCCATCCGGCGCCGGCAAGACCACCCTGCTCAAACTGTGCTACGGCGAGTTGATCGCAACCGCAGGGATGGTGCGGATATTCGGGCAAAACACGCGCGAGATGGACCGCGATCAGATCGCCTTGGCCCGCCGACGCATCGGGGTCGTGCATCAGGATTGCCATTTTCTCGATCATCTGCCGATGGCCGAAAACGTGGCCTTGCCTCTCACCGTGTCCGGCCGGCAGCAGGAGGCCGACGAATACCTCGAGGATCTGTTGGGATGGGTCGGACTTTCGGGGCAGGCCGGCCAACTTCCGCCGCAGCTTTCTGGCGGCGAACGGCAAAGGGCGGCGCTGGCGCGGGCGGTCATCATGTCGCCCGAGGTTGTCATAGCCGACGAGCCGACAGGCAACATCGATTGGGAGATGTCGCAAAGGCTTTTGACGCTGCTGGTAGAGCTTAACAAGATGGGCAAGGCCGTTCTGATCGCCACCCATGATCTCAACCTGATCCGCGCAGCAAAAACCCAGGTCGCGGCCCGTGTTTTGCGTTTGCGGGGCGGGCAATTGCAGGCGGCGGGGGCAGAGCTGTGAGCGATTGGACCTCCGTCCTTGTCGGTGATCTCCGTGCCGATCGCATGGTGCCAAAGACCGGCTTTACAGTGCAGCTGACGGTTTTCAGCGCGGCGGCGATGGCGTTTCTGGCGGTCTTTGCGCTGGCCTTGTCTCTTGCGACCGAACGATTGGCTGATCGCTGGTCGGCCAAGCTGGCCCGCACATCAACCCTTCGGATCTCGGCGCCGCAGGATCAAATTGCCGCCCAGACCGAGGCCGCCTTGAGGGTCTTGCAGACAACGCCGGGCGTCGGCTCTGCCCGCGCATTGAGCGACGAAGAGCAGATTGCACTTCTCGAGCCATGGTTCGGCCCCGACCTGCCTGTTGCCTCACTTCCTATCCCGCGGCTGATCGAGATTGTTGAAATCGGCGATGGCTTTGATGCAACCGGCCTTCGGGCCCGCCTTCAGGCCGAGGTGCCGGGTGCCGTCTTGGATGATCACACGCGCTGGCGGGCGCCGCTCGTGGCTGCGGCCGATAGGCTTCGATCCTTGGGTTATATCTCGCTTGCGCTCATTGGCGGTGCGACGGCTGCGATGATCACATTGGCCGCGCAGGCCGCGCTTTCGGCCAATGCCCAAGTCATTCGCGTGATGCGGCTTGTCGGGGCGACCGATGCCTTCATCGCCGGAGCCTTCATGCGCCGTTTCACGCTTCGTGCCTTCTCGGGCGCGGCTTTTGGGGCGGTCGCCGGCGCGGGAGGGATCTACTTCCTTCCCGAAGCCGACGTGGCGGGCGGCTTTTTGACCGGACTTGGCTTTGAGGGGCTGCACTGGCTTTGGCCCCTCGCAATTCCTCCGCTGGCGGGCGTCGTAGCCTATGTCGCGACCCGTTCCGCCGCATTTCGAAGATTGAAGGAGCAATCATGAGATACGCCATCCAGTGGGTCCGCTCGCTATTGTTCAACATCCTGATGTATGTGGCGATGGTGCCCTATGCGATCCTGTACCTGCCTTGGGCCCTGATCGACCGGCGCGGCGCGGTTACCGCGGCGCATGGCTGGACCGGATTTGTGCTTTGGCTGGCGCGGTGGCTCATTGGGCTCAAGGTGGAGTATCGCGGCACACCGCCAACGGACGCGGTCATGGTGGCCCCCAAGCATCAGTCGTTCTTCGACATCATCGCAATCTATGATGCTATTCCCCGCGGAAAATTCATCATGAAGCGCGAGCTGCTGTGGACGCCGATCGTCGGGCAATACGCCCTCATGGTCGGTTGTATCCCCGTCAATCGCGGGAAGAGGGCGCAAGCGGTCAAGAAGATGCTTGCCGATGTCAAGGCGGGCCACGCTGATCCCGGGCAGCTCGTCATATATCCGCAAGGAACGCGTGTTCCCCCCGGCGTGAAGAAACCCTACAAGACTGGCGCAGGCGTTCTCTATCAGGAGCTCGGTCAGGATTGTGTGCCGGTCGCCTGCAGTGTCGGTGTGTTCTGGCCCAAGCGCGGGGTCTATCGCAAACCCGGAACCGCGGTGGTCGAGTTCCTTCCCAGAATTCCCGCCGGAAAGCCGATACCGGAATTCATGGAAGTGCTGGAAGAGGTCGTCGAGACGCGATCTGACGAGCTGATGAGAGAGGCGGGCTGGCGGCCCGAGGGCGAACGCCCCTAGGCGGCAAGGCCTTTCGAGCCGAGCGCGAGGTATTTCTTGCGCCGACCGTCGCGGATTTCCTTGCCCTTGCGGCCCTTGAATTCGGTCAGCATTGCGCGGATCGCGTCGCCTACGGCGGCGATGGTGGCGTCCTTGTCGCGGTGGGCGCCGCCCACGGGCTCGGGGATGATCCGGTCGCAGACGCCCAGCTCGGCAAGGTTCTGGGCGGTCAGGCGCAGCGCCTCGGCCGCTTCGCGCATCTTGTCGGCGTCTTTCCACAGGATCGAGGCGCAGCCCTCGGGCGAGATCACCGAATAGATCGAGTGCTCGAGCATCGCCACGCGGTTGGCGGTGGCGAAGGCCACGGCACCGCCGGAGCCACCCTCGCCGATGATGACGCTGATCAGCGGCACCTTCACCTGCAGGCATTTCTCGGTCGAACGGGCGATGGCCTCGGACTGGCCACGCTCTTCAGCGCCCTTGCCGGGATAGGCGCCGGGGGTGTCGACAAGCGTGACGATCGGGATACCGAATTTGTCGGCCAATTCCATCAGGCGGATCGCCTTGCGATAGCCCTCGGGGCGGGCCATGCCGAAATTGTGCTCGATCCGGGTTTTGGTATCGAAACCTTTTTCATGGCCGATCACCATGACCGGCGTGCCATCAAGCCGCGCAAGGCCGCCCATCACGGCGTGGTCGTCGGCGAAATTCCGGTCGCCGGCGAGAGGCGTGTATTCGGTGAAGAGCGCGTCGATATAGTCGCGGCAATGCGGGCGGTCGGGGTGGCGGGCCACCTGACATTTCCGCCAGGCGGAAAGATCGGCATAAAGGCTCTTGAGAAGATCGGCGGCCTTCTTGTCGAGCGCCGCTGCCTCTTTCTCGATATCCATCTCCTCGTTGGCCCGCGCCATGGCGCGCAGCTCTTCGGCCTTGCCTTCGATTTCCGCGAGAGGCTTTTCGAATTCGAGGTAGTTGGTCATCCGCTCACTCCACTGGGATCAAACCGATATAAGGTGTGGGGGCTGGCGAATGCAACTCGCGATACGCCCCTAACGCGCACCCCAGGTGTCGCTGAGCCTATATCCTTCCGACCATGGGTCGGACGGATCGAGCATGTGTTGGTGCGTTCCGGTGATCCACGCCCGCCCCGAGATTTCGGGGCGGATGGCGGGGCGGCCGCCCACTTGGGCAGTGCCGAGAATTCTTCCGGTGAATTGGGAGTCGATCAGCGAGGTGGCGGTGAGTGTGTCGCCAACGCCCATCACGCCGCGCGCGGCCAATACAGCCATCCGCGCCGAAAGAGCCGTGCCCGTGGGCGAGCGGTCAACCTTGCCGGGCCGGATCGCCACGGCCGAACGGGCCTGATAAGCGCCATTCCCACCCGTTAGAGGGCCGGCAAAGAGACAGAAGGAAATATGCCGCCAGTCCGGGTTTTTGGGGTGATCAAAGCCCAGCGCTTCGTTGGCCGCGGCGGTGATCCGCACGCCGAGGCGGGCGATATCATGCGCCTCGTCTGGCACGAGCGACAGTCCGAGAGCCTCCGCATCGACGATCACGAAGCTGTCGCCGCCATAGGCGGTATCGACGGTCAAGGTTCCAAGCCCCTCAATCTCGAGAGGGGTATCAAGGCGGGCCGCAAAGCTCGGCAGGTTCTCGACATAGATGCGCTCGGCCTTGCCATTCCGGCAATCGGCGCGGACCTGCACAAGCCCGCCGGGCGCTTCAAGGATCATCCGCGTCTCGGGCTCGGTCATCGCGATGATGCCCGAGTCGAGCAACACGGTCGCCACGCAGATCGAATTGGAGCCCGACATGGGCGGGGTATCCTCCGGCTCCATGATGATGAAGGCGGCGTCGGCACGAGGATCTTTGGGCGGGACAAGCAGGTTGACGTGTCGGAACACGCCGCCCCTTGGCTCGTTCAGAACGAAATTCCGCAAGGTCTCGTCGCAGGCGATCCAGCGGCTTTGCTCCCAGAGGGTTTCGCCCGGAGGCGGCGCGACGCCGCCGACAATGACATCACCGACCTCGCCTTCGGCGTGGGCGGAAATCACATGAACTGTCTTTGTCGTGCGCATTGCGACCTTGGGCGTTGGGGCAATCGCCTTTGCCTAGCACGGGGCCGCGTGGCAAAGCTATCGTGCTATTGCCCCGCGATCAGCTCGGCTTGACGCACGATCACCTCGGCCTGCCTCATCGAGGCGATGTCGATGAGCTTGCCCCTGTAGGTCGTGGCACCTGCGCCGCTCTTCTTGGCCTCTTCCATCGCCGCAAGGATCGCGCGGGCGTCGGCTACGGCTTCGTCGGACGGGGTAAAGACCTCGTTGGCCAGCGCCACCTGCTTGGGATGGATCGCCCATTTGCCGACCATGCCGAGCGTCGCCGACCGCAGCGCTTGGGCACGGAAACCCTCGTCATCCGAGAAATCGCCAAACGGGCCATCGACCGGCAAAACGCCGTGGGTCCGGCAGGCGGCGACAATGGCGGTCTGGGCCCAGTGCCAAGGGTCGGGCCAGTATTTCTGCCCCTCGCGGAGCATATAGTAATTCTCCTGCGTGCCGCCGATGCCGGTTGTCGCCATGCCCATCGAGGCCGCGAAATCGGCAGCCCCTAGGCTCATCGCCTGAAGGCGGGGCGAGGCGGCGGCGATCTCTTCCACATGGGCGATGCCGGCGGCGGATTCGATGATGACCTCGAAACTGATCGGTTTGGTGCGGCCCTTGGCGCGCTCGACTGCTGTCACCAGCGCATCGACCGCATAGAGATCGGCGGCGCAACCGACCTTGGGGATCATGATCTGATCGAGCCGGTCAGAGGCGTTTTCCAGAAGGTCGACGACATCGCGATACCAGTAGGGCGTATCAAGGCCGTTGATCCGCACCGAAAGCGTCTTGCGGCCCCAGTCGATATCGCCGATCGCCTCGATGATGTTCTTGCGCGCCGGCGCCTTGTCGTCGGGGGCGACCGAGTCCTCGAGATCGAGGTTGATCACATCCGCCGCACTCGCCGCCATCTTCTCGAAAATCGCCGGACGCGAGCCGGGGCCAAAGAGTTGGCAGCGGTTGGGGCGAGCGACGGGGGCGGGCTGGATACGGAAAGACATGGTTCGCCTTGTAATCTTGTTGCGCGGATGGGTCTTGGTTTTGGTAGATTATTGCGCCCTATGCTGCAAGTGCGAATTTGCAGATGCAGCAATGCGCAAAAGGTCGCGTCCCGCGCCGCTTGACGGCTGCCCCGCTGCACGGCAGAGCAAGGTTAGTTCTTGGAGGAGATCACCATGACCCGCACCGTCTTTGTCAACGGCAGCTACCTGCCCGAAACCGAAGCCACCGTTTCGATCTTTGATCGCGGGTTCCTGATGGCGGACGGGGTTTATGAGGTGACCTCGGTTCTCGGCGGCAAGCTGATCGACTTCGACGGCCACGCGGCGCGGCTTGAGCGGTCGCTCAGCGAGCTCGACATGGTAAGCCCGTTGACGATGGACGCCCTTCTCGAAATCCACCGCGAGCTCGTGCGCCGCAACGCTATCGACGAAGGCCTGATCTATCTCCAGATCACCCGCGGCAATCCGGGCGACCGGGATTTCGCCTTCCCCGATCCGTACAAGACCCCCTCGACCATCGTCCTTTTCACCCAAGCCAAGCCCGGCCTTGCCGATAGCCCTGCAGCCAAAACGGGCCTCAGGGTCATCAGCATCGACGATATCCGCTGGGGCCGCCGCGATATAAAGACCGTCCAGCTTCTCTACCCCTCGATGGGCAAGATGATTGCCAAGAAGGCGGGTGTCGATGACGCGTGGTTTGTCGAGGATGGCAAGGTGACCGAGGGCACCTCGAACAACGCCTATATCGTCAAGGGCGGCAAGATCATCACCCGCGATCTCTCCAGCGATATCCTGCACGGGATCACCCGCGCTGCCGTTCTCCGCTTTGCCCGCGAGGCGCAAATGGAGGTCGAGGAGCGGGCCTTTAACGTGGCCGAGGCGCAGGGCGCGGACGAGGCCTTCATCACCTCGGCCAGCGCCTTCGTCCTGCCGGTCGTCGAGATCGACGGCGTAACGCTGGGCAATGGTGCCCCCGGCCCCGTCGCCACCCGCCTGCGCGAGATCTACCTCGACGAAAGCCGCAAAGCCGCGGTCTAGCCGATCCGGTAGCTCGAGGCAGACACCCCGCCGAAAAGATCGGTGTCGTGATAGACCCGTGTCGCCTTTTCGCCTTCGGCAGCACCTAGGGCGGCGAAGAGCGGCACGAAGTGATCCTCGCGGGCGTGGCAGACGCGGGCATAGGGCGCGCTTTTCCATTCGATCAGGGCGGCGGTGCGCTCTTCGGGTGCCATCGCCATCACATCGCCCAGCCATGCGTCAAAGCCCGCCGAGGGCTCTTTCGCGCCCGGCCCGAAGAGGCGCAGGTTGTGATAGCTGAGGCCCGAGCCGACGATCAGCACGCCTTCATCGCGCAGGGGCGCAAGAGCGCGGCCAAGCTCGAAATGTAGCGCCGGATCATAGCCGCGCTTCATCGAGACCTGATAGACCGGCACATCGGCCTCGGGGTACATCACATAAAGTGGCGCGAAGGTGCCATGATCGAAGCCCTGTGCATCGTCGAGGCGCGTCGGGAGCCCGGCCCTCTTGATGAGTTCTGCGGTCCGCTCTGCCAGTTCCGGCGAACCGGGGGCGGGATAGACGATCTGATAGGTCTCGTCGGGAAAGCCCGAATAGTCATAGACCATCGGCGGCTTGGCGGAATGCATCACCGCAAAATCCGCGCCTTCCCAATGGCCGGAGATGACGAGCACGGCTTTCGGTTTCACGCCGATCTCTTCCGGCATCCGCTTGAGCGAGACCTCAAGGTTGGCCAACTGCCGCCGCATCCCCTCGAGCCAAGGCCAAGGGCCGCCGCCATGGGAAATAAAGTAGGTGGGTAATCTGCCCGACATCTGGGGCCTCCATCCGTTTTGAAATCGAATAGAGGATAGGCCTCCAACGGCTGTGCGAACAGGTGCCGTTGCCGCACAGGCGCTGTGCGGCGGCGCGGAGCCTAGTCTTTCTTGCCCACGTTCTCGGCAAAGGCCTTTTCAAAGGCCTTCTGCTTGTCGGGGCCGGCCTCGTTCTGGTTCTGGGCGCGCCAGTCGTCGTAGGGCATCCCGTAGTAGATCTGGCGCGCCTCGTCCTTGGTCATCTCGATGCCGCGCTCATTGGCGGCCTCTTGATACCAGCGCGAGAGGCAGTTGCGGCAGAAACCGGCAAGGTTCATCAGGTCGATGTTTTGCACATCGGGGCGCTTTTCCATCAGGTGATGGCGCAGGGCGCGAAAGGCGGCGGCTTCGATCTCGATACGGGTCTGGTGGTCCATGAGGGGGCTCCGTTCTCTTTCCTTCTGCATCTAGGCTCTTGCCGCGGCTATTGCCAGAGCGGCCGACTAGCGCAGGCGTTCGGCGAGAAAATCAAACACAAAGTGCAGGCGGCGGCTTCGGTGGATTTCGCGGTGCGCCACCAGCCATACGGGAAACGCAAAGGCGGCGTGATCCTCGATCGCGCGGGCCATCGCCGGATCGGCGTCGCCCACGCGCTCGTCGATCATGGCGAGGCCCAGACCGAGCTTGGCCATCGCCCACATCGCCATGTAGCTCGAACAGCTGAGCCGGACATTGGCTTTGCTAACGCCGATGCCAAGCTGGTTGAGGGCGCCAAGGAAGGTTTCGGTTTCCTGCGGCCCGATAATATCGGCCTTGGCAAGGTCGGCCGGTCCGCGCAGGCGGCCGAGCGAGGCGAGGTAATCGGGCGTGCCATAGAACCGCGCGGCGGCCTCGCGCAGGCGGCGGGCAACGAGGTCGGGCTCGGTGGGGCGAAAATTGCGTATGGCAATATCGGCCTCGCGGCGCATCAGGTCGGCGGCGAAATTGTCGGAAATGATCTCGATTGTGATGCGTGGCTCGGCCTGCCGCAGCTCTTGCAAGATGGGTGGCAAGAGGGTGCCGGCATAGAGATCCGACGCCGAAATGGTCACATTCCCGTCCATCGCCTCGTTCTGGGCATAGGCCGACATCGAAAAGCGGCTCGCGGCATCGGACATCTCGCGTACATGGGCGACAAGCTCGTGGCCCGCTGGAGTCAGCTGAAGGCCGCGCCCGAAACGTTCGAAGAGAACAACGCCAAGCTCTTGCTCGAGCGCATCCACCTGCCGCCCCAGCGTCGGTTGCGCCATTCCAAGCGCCCGCGCCGCTGCGGAAAGCGAGCCCTCCTCGGCGGTGATTAGAAACGCCCTCGCGCGGTTCCAGTCGAATTTTACAGCACGCCAATCCATGCGTTTATGCATAACAGATCGGCAATATAAGTTAATTTCCTATAGATCTTACATAGCCTATGACGTCCTCACCGCGCCAAAGTCGGGGGAGGATATCGACATCACAGCTTGAACCACCCGGCGGGCAAAGCGCCCCGGCGGACCGGCGAAGGCTTACCTGAACAAGGCGAATTGAAATGAACTCCCTCACCGACCCGCTGTCGCGGGGCTATGCCCGAGTGACCGGGCTTTTCTATGCAATCATCGCTGTGGCGGGCTTTTTCGCTATCATCTATGTCCCGAGCCAGCTTTTCACCCCCGGTGATGGCGCTGCCTCGCTTGCCGCGATTGCCCGCGAATGGTGTCTGTTCCGGGCCGGTGTTGCCGGCGATGTGGCGGTCATGCTGGCAGAGCTTGGGGCCACGACCATGCTCTATTTCATGTTCCGCCATGTGAACCATACGCTGAGCGTTGCCGCCGCCTTGGCGCGGCTTCTGATGGTCGCGGTGATGGCGACGATGCTGTTTTTCTATGCCGGCGCACAGGCGCTTGCCGAAGGTGTTGCCACCGGTCTGGCCGAGGAAACTCGCGCCGCCCTTGGCCTTCTGCTTATTGAGATGCACGCTACCGGCATCATGATCTGTCAGCTGTTCTTTTGGGTTCACCTTCTGATCCTCGGCCAGCTCGTGGCACGCTCGGGCCTCTATCCGCGCCTTCTCGGCCACGCGATGAGCCTTGGGTCTTTTGGCTATCTTTTCGACAGCATCAACAAGTTCACCACGCCCGATGGCTCGATGCTGGGCGATCTGACCGGCCTTCTGCTCATCGTCGTCTCGGTTGCCGAGATCGGCTTTGCCCTCTGGCTCATCATCCGTGGTCCGCGCCGCGCCTGAGCCAAAGCGCGGGCAGAAATGCCCGCGCCTCTCTCTCCTAATCCAAGGAATCCTTCCATGAAACGTATTTGCATCATCGGCATTTCCGGCAAGCTGGGCCAGTATATGGCCGAACACGCCCTGTCTCTCGGCTATGAGGTCAACGGGGTCTGCCGTCCGGAAAGCGCCCACAAGCTGGCCCGGTTTGGCGACCGGATCAAACTCTTCCCCGGCCGGACAGACAGCCGCCCCACCATTGCCCGCGCCCTGCGCGGATGTGAGGGGGTTCTGACGGTTCTTGCCCCGTGGGGTGTCGAAAACTACGCAAGCGGGACCGCCCGAGCAGTATTGGACAATGCCGACAACGGCGCGCGGCTGATCTTTTCTTGCGGCTGGCATACCACCCGCGATGGCCGGGATGGTATCCGCTGAAACTTCGGACCTTTGTTGCCGTTTTCGGCAAGGTGGCCCGCTGGCTGCGCTTCGTTGACCTCGAGGATCAGGTCAGGGCAACCGATATGATCTTTTCGTCCGACAGACTCTGGACCGTCGTGCGCGGATCGGACCTTGAAGAAGGCGAGAGTGAGGGCCTACCGGTCTGGTCGCGCCATGTCGGGGAT
>JALRLK010000037.1 GCA_023254495.1 Marivivens sp.
CGCCGTGATGGTCGGGATTAGCGCCCTTGCAGTCGGGCGCCTCAAGCCCGTCTAGCCAAGCGCCAGAACGCTCTCCCAAAGCGCCTTCGAGACCTCGACCGCATCGCGATGTGCCCGCTGATGCGCGCCGGGAAGGCGCACTTCGGGATCATTGGCGATATGCTCGGCCACCCGCGCGATCCGGCCCTGAAGGTCGCCGCCGTGGCAGGCGGGGTCGATCAAGATATAGGTCTGGCCAAGGTCATGCGGCGGGCCGTTCTCGGCCTTGAGGCCCTTTACATCGAGCGAATTGACCGAACCGGTCAGCCCCGCCGCGAGGAATTCCACGAGAAGCCCCAGCGCCCAGCCCTTGTAGGCCGCGGCACTCACCAGTGAGCCGCCGAGCGCCGCCTCCGGGTCGGTCGTGGGCGTGCCGTCCTTGTCGACCGCCCAGCCGAGCGGGATCGCTTCGCCTGCCGCCTTGGCCATGGTGATTTTGCCCAAGGCCACCGCGGCGGTCGAGAAATCGGCGTGCATGGCAGGGCCGTTTGGCCCCGGCAGGGTAAAGGCGATGGGATTGGTGCCGATGGTCGGGATCTTCCCCCCCGGCCCCGCGACGATGGCCGATGCATTGGTGAACCCGAGGCCGATGAGGCCCGCGGCGGCGATCTGTTCGGTGAAAAAGCCGAGCGAGGTGCAGGTGTGGGAATGGGCAACCGCGAGGGTCGCGATGCCGTTGGCCTTGGCGGCGGCCACGGCGAACGGCAGGCCTCGGGCAAAGGCGGGCTGGGCAAAGCCGAACTTGGCATCGACCGTGACAGCGCCGGGACGGCGCTGGATCACTTCGGGATCGACCTGCCCTTTCACGCGACCGGAGGCGAGCTGTTTGCAATAGCTTTCAAGGTAATAGAGGCCACAGATGATGTTGCCGGTTTCTTCGGCGCGGGCCACGGCGCGGGCAACAGAGGCCGCCTGCCAGTCTCCGGCCCCGTGCGCGATGAGCGCCGCAGCGCTTCGGCTTTCGATGTCCTCAAGGCTCATCGTGATTTTCTCGGCCATCCGCCCTCTTTCTAGTCGTTGTCGTCGATCTTGGCGCCAGCATCGCTGCGCGATTGCTCGGTGGCAGGGACCGTGGTTTCCATCGCCAGCGCGGAAAGCCCGTCGACCGTGCTCTGCGTCAGCGGAGCCCGCAGGCCCGCGCCTTCAGCCAGCACGCTTTCTGTCCGGGCGATACGAACTTCGGCCACGGAGACCGCAGCAAGAGCCGCCCAGTCGCCCTCGAGGCCCTCGGCGCCCACCGCGATCCTTCCACCTTCCCAGCGCATCTCAACAGAGCCGCGACCCGCGAGGCGGGCGAGGAACGGCACGAGGAGGAGCGGCGCAGTCACAGGACCAGTGATCACCCAGCCCTCCAATGACCCGATGTCTGAAATGGTCGCTCCGAGGTGGATCGGGCAAAGCGGCGCGGAACCGGCCGCCTCCAGTCTTGTTAGGGAAACGGGCTTCGGCGCGGGCTTTCCGCGTGCCGCCAAGAGATGCTGCAAAAGAACGGCGGGACCATCGACACCCCGCGCCACAAGCCAACGCGCCGCCTGCCCCGCCTCTTCCGCAAGCCCCCACTCGAGCCCAGCGCCACGCGCGGCCTTGAGGCAGAGGCTCTCAACCTCATTGTCCGACAGCGCAATCCCCTCCGCCGACGGAGCGCCCTTTCCGGCAAGGTCCATCTCGCCATTACCCTGTGTCATCTCGGACGGGTGCGGCTCGCCTTGGAAAAGGCTGATCCGAACCCATTTGTCCGACCGCGGATCAAAGCTGCTCGCGCCAAAGAAGGCGAGCTTGCAGCGCATGAGGTCGATGGGAAGCATATCGGCGGCAAAGAGATTGTCCTGCACCTCGGCAAAGGGTTGGCACGCCGCGATCTGCGCCCGGCGGATCATGAATCGCTGATCGGGTCGGGCCAGAAGGAACTGGGCCAGTGGGGCACCATCGGGCCACCCCGCAAGCGCGCCGTGCAGCTCGGAGGCGAGCTTGGCAATGCCCAGCGGCTGCTCGCGCTCTGCACCGGCTTCACCGTGGCGTTCGCCCAAACGCGGTTCTAGCTTTTCTTCCGACACATACCAGAAGCGGGCCGCGCTTTCGGGCTTGGTGAAGTCAATGGCAAGCGCCCAATTGTAATGTGTTTCGACAAGTTTCCGCAGAGCGCCGACCGTCATATCGCCGTTGATGCGGAATGAGGCGCTTTCATCGGCGCTCATCGTCGCGGACAGATCGTCGATCAACGCACCGTGCGGCTCAAGGATCAACGCGAGAAGCGCCTCTTGCCCTTCCAGCGAGAGGCACTCTCCCCACTTCCAAAGCGCATCCCAAGGGTGGTTTTCCGTACCGGGAAACAGCCGCGTGTGATCTTCGATCCGGTCGAGATCACCCCGCAGGTCGGCCAGCTTGGTCATCTGGATCGGATGCGCGGACCTCCAAAGGGTGGCATTCTCGATCGCTTCCAGAAGCGCCACACGGAATTCGGCAGCCTCTTTCGCGCCGGCCCTTGGCAAGGCCCTTACACGGGCCAAGGCCTCTTCCTTTGCCGCCATCCAGTTGTTGAGAAGAACCAAATGCCGCACGAGGAACGGGGCCATGCCAAGCCCGGTCGAGTTGCCAACACCGAGGCTGCGGCGCATGGTCTTTTCAAGGCGGGCCGCTTTCGCCCCGCCTCTCACCGCCGCCAGATGTTCGGCAAGATCGACGGTGAATTCTCGGGTCAGCCAAACCGAGAGCATCTCGGCCTGAAACGGCGCCGCCATCTCGGGGCGGCCCGCGATCTTGGCGCGGTCGGCGGCGCCGAACTTGCCCGAGCCATAAACCGCGGTCGTCCGCATCAGATAGCCCACGGCATCGACCTCGTCGGGATCGGGCTGCTGCCCTTCGGCCAGACGCCCGACCACATGATCGAAAAGCCGCACCGAGCGGTTGGCGCGGCTGAGCGACAGCTCGCTCGGCCCGATCCGGCCTGCCTCCTGAAGGGGCACGTTGGCTTCCAGCCGGTCAAGATCGGCCCGCGCCGGTTCGCCATCGAAAAGGGCAAAGGTCGCGTCCCAAGCTGTGGCGATCACGCGGTCCGACCGCATCTCGGGCGGCAGGTCGTGGGCAAAGGCCACAAGGCAATAGCTCCGCTCCGGCCCCTTGGCGCGATAGACGGCGCGACCAACGCCCCTTTCGTCAATCTCCCAGACCGGCCGATCAAAGCGCCAGCCTTCATCGCGCATCCGCCGCAGCATGACGCGCAGGAACGACAGGCGCGTGGGATGGGCCGACCCCATTCGCGCCATCCGCATCACCTCGGCAGGCGCGCGGCGAAAGCGTTCGGGGGCGTTCAAACCGCGCCCTCCGGGCCAAAGCTGTCAGCGTAGAATCGCATCCAGTTGCCTCCCATGATCCCCGCCACCTCGGCTTCGCTCATCCCGCGGTTCTTCAGGCCCTCGGCGATGTTTCCGAAATCGCGGTTGTCGCCGAACCAGTCGGGCATCGGCGGAAAGCCCGGCGCATCGGCGCTGCCTTCTCCATAGTCGATGACCTTGGTCCAGCGGCCTACCCGCATCCATTCAACGATATTGTCGGGCTGATCCTGACAGAGATCGCTGCCGATCCCGACATTTCCGGCCCCCATCACGTCAACAGCGCGGGCCGCCATGTCGCAGAACGCCTCGACATCGACCGTTCGCCTGTGCGGCTCTTCGGGCACCAACCCGTTCGCAGCCATCGCCGCCGGCGTG
>JALRLK010000093.1 GCA_023254495.1 Marivivens sp.
TTGTCGAAAGCAATAAGTCCGAATTCAACCAGGTTGATGAACGCGCCAGGTGGGACGGTGAAGGGCATGGCGTTCGCGTGGCAAGCATTCCGATGAATCTATTTATGGAGTTAGTCGGAAAGGGCATTACGCGTAACGAAAAAGATTTCAAGCAATGGCTTAATGACCCAGAAAACCGCCACTTTCGTACACGACCAGGGAGAGTTTGATGAGTGATAAAAGGATTATTTCGGTTTGCGTTCCAGCGCGTGATGAAGTCCATACGATGTTTACCTTTGACTTGGTGAAGGACGGACCCGAGATCCGCGCCTGATGCCAGTTCTTGCCGCCGTCGAGGGTCACGTCGACGCGCGGAATGGTGCCGCGGCCCGACCAGGCGAAGCCCGAAAGAACGCTCCAGCCTTTGCCGTGGGTGATCGGCGCCTGCGGGCTGGGGGTGGTGATGACCGACTTGGCGTCCATCTCCCAGGTAAAGCGGCGGGCCTGACCGTTGGCCAGAAGGTCGGTGTATTTCGAGGTTTCCTCGCGGTGGTGCCAGGGCTCATCACCCACTTCGAGGCGGCGCAGCCACTTGATCCACATGTTGCCTTCCCAGCCCGGGACGACGAGGCGCAAGGGATAGCCTTGCTCGGGGCGCAGCGCTTCGCCGTTCATCTTCCAGGCGACGAGGCAGTCGTCGAGGGCCTTTTCCATCGGGATCGAGCGGGTCATGCCTGAGGCGTCAGCGCCTTCGGCCAAGAGCCACTTGCCGTTCGGCTTGACGCCGGCTTCTTCGAGGAGAAGGCGCAGCGGCACACCGGTATACATGACGTTGTGGATCATGCCGTGGGTGAACTGAACACCGTTCAGCTGAGCACCCGCCCATTCCATGCCCGAGTTGGCCGCGCACTCGAGGAAGTAGACGTGGTTCTCGCGCGGGAAGCGCATCAGGTCTTGCATCGTGAAGACGAGTTGCTTGTCCACAAGGCCGTTGATCATCAGGCGATGCTCGGCCGGATCGATATGGGCCGTGCCGCCGTGGTGACGCTCGAAGCAGACACCGTTGGGGGTGATGATGCCATCAAGCTCCTGGATCGGCGTGAAGTTGATCGACGAGACGTTGTCGGCAGTCAGCCATTCCACGCCGCGGCGCACCACGTGCTTCTCGTGCTCCGACGGGATACCATAGGGGCTGGCATCGACGCCATCGCCGAGGAAGGTCCGCCAGGGCTGAACTTCCGTGATTACTTTCTCAGGAGCAGCCTGTGCGCGGGCCATCGAAGCCCCCGCGATTGCGCCACCAGCTGCCAATGCGCCAGACAAAAAGGATCTGCGCGAGGGCTTGGCGCCCTTGTACAAAGTCGACATGGATTTTCCTTTTGAACTACTTAGGCACCGGCCACCTGAACGGAGGTATTGGGTGTCACAGAGACTGTGCCCAGCTTACGAATGTGGTTTTCAACCACGTCCCAAATCTGCGGACCTTCCGTCCCCTGATTGACGCTTGCCCAGCCCGCAACAACATAAGTCTTTGCAGGATCGAGCTTTTCGCCAGTCTTAAGGAGGGTCAGTTCACTGATACGGTTACCGATCGGCTGATTGATGTCGATGCGGTATCCCATGCCCCCGATGCGAACCATGTCGCCACCCTGCTGATAGTAGGGGTCGGGGTTGAAGAGGTTGTCGGCGACGTCTTCCAAGACGGTGTGGATGAACTCGCCGGTCATCTCGACGCGATAGGCTTCACCATAGGTCATCGAGGTGACGTTCCAGATGTCCTCGCGGGTGATAGCGCTGCCCGGAAGGATCGAGGGGCCCCAGCGGACGCCGGGCGACATGGCGATATCGGCGTCACGCTCGGACATGAGCGCGTCGCAGATCAGATCGTCCCACGAGCCGTTGAAATTGCCACGGCGGAAGAGTAGCGCGTCGTCGGCGGTGTGGCCGATGACCTCGGAGAGCTGCGCCTCGTAGGGCGCGCGCTCGGCGTCAATGACGGCGGCCACATCGGCGTCGGGGGTGATCACATCCGAGAAGATCGGGATCAGCTTGTGGCGGAAGCCCATCATGCGGCCGTCGCGCACGTCGAGGTCGACGCGGCTGACGAATTTGCCGTTGGAACCGGAGGCGATGATGATGGTCTCGCCCACCAGAACCGGCTCGGGAAGCGCATCGTGGGTGTGGCCCGAGAGGATCACGTCGATGCTCTGAACGCGGCTGGCCATCTGCTTGTCGACGTCAAAGCCGTTGTGCGACAGGACGACCACAAGCTCGGCCCCCATGCCGCGCACTTCATCGACCATCTCTTGCATCCGCTCGTCGCGGATCCCGAAAGAGTATTCCGGGAACATCCAGCGCGGGTTGGCGATCGGGAGGTAGGGGAAAGCCTGACCGATCACGGCAATCTTGACGCCACCACGCTCGAAGAACTTGTAGGGAGCAAAGTCTTCAGTGGGCTCGTTCCATTCGGAGTCGAAAATGTTCTGGCCGAGCGCTGCAAAGGGGAGATCTGCAACGATATCGCGAACACGGTCGCCGCCGAGGGTGAATTCCCAGTGGAAGGTCATGGCGTCGGGCTTGAGCGCGTTCATGACATTGACCATGTCCTGCCCCTCGGAGTGGTAGCAGGTGTAAGAGCCGTGCCAGGTGTCGCCGCCGTCAAGGAGGAGAGCGTCGGGACGTTCGGCGCGGATCGAGTTGATCACGGTCGCAACACGATCAAGGCCACCCATCTTGCCGTAGGTGCGGGCAAGAGCGGTGAAGTCATTGTAGGACAGCGCGTAGTGGGACGCGCTTCCGTCGGCCACGCCGTAGAGCTTACGGAAATCGGCGCCGGTGATATGCGGCACTTGGCCGACATTGTTGCCGACGCCGAGGTTGATCTCGGGCTCGCGGAAGTAGATCGGCTTCATCTGCGCGTGGATATCGGTGACGTGGATCAGGGAGACGTTACCGAAGGTATCGAATTGCAGAAGCTGATCTTGGGTCAGGGCCTGCTGGGCGGCAAGCCGTCCCCAGGCGCCAAAACCAGACGCACCGTAGATGGCGGAGGCGGCCATCGAGGCTTGCAGGAAGTCGCGGCGAGAGATCATTGAGTGGCCTTTCGAGTCAAAAGACGCATTCGTCTTTTTGAATATTACCAGATACAGAAAACCCGCGCCAGAGGCTGGCGCGGGTAAATTTTAGTTAGTTGCGGACCGAGACGCCTTCGACCGAAAGCCCGTTGCCGCGCGAGGCGACATAGAGCTCGAGAGCGACGAACTCAGAGCTGTCGATCTTGTAGGTTTCGGCGCGGGTATCCCGAACACAGCCCACGAAACGGCCAGCAGCCGACGTCAGCTTGGTGTCCTTCAGACGATACACCGGGAAGCCGTTGGTCTGGCCCTGCGACAGGTGGTCGGCCCGGATGTAGTTGTCGTAGTTGTCCTCGTGGCAGTTGGCGCAGCTAAGTTCGAGCTGACCAGTGCGCGCGTAGTACATCTCCTTACCCTGCTCCCAAGTGGCAGCAGCCGGTCCGTCGATCGCCACGTTCATCGGCATCCCGCGCGATTGCATCGAGATGTAGGCCTCCATCGTGTTGATTTCGTCCTTGCCGTATTTGAACGCATCGGCGCCCTGGTTTTCGGTGCGGCACGCATTGATCTGCATCTGCAGACTGCGGACCTCACCGGCAGCCTCGTTCCACTTCGGATAGACCGTGCGGACACCTGCCATGCTTTCCGAAGCGTCGCCGTGGCAATCAGCACAGGACTTTTCAGAGGTGCCGGCGGGGGCATTCCACATGCCTTCACCCTGGTCTACGTAAAGCATCCCCGGGTTGTCGAAGTCGTCCATCTGCATTGCCTGGGTATCAACGTCACGGAAAACCCAGCCCGAGTAGACAGTCGTGAGGCTACCCTTGAGGTGATCTGCGGCCGGAGCCTCGGTGATCATTTCAAGTTCGCCGTTGATCACGAGGCCACCCTCGGCAAGGGCCACTTGGGCCCCGGCCAGGACGGCGACCGCTGCGATCGCTCCTTTCAGAACTGTTTTAGTCATTCGCGTTCCTCCCTGTGGCCGAAGATCAGCCGATCGCGATGTCTTTGGTGTCGGTGTAGACGGAACCGTCGTCGTCATACCAGGTGAAGGTGTAGGTGCCGGCTTCCGGAACCATGGCCTGGAATTCAAAGTACGGGTTCGTCGAGATCGCGGGCTCGAGCGTCACGTCGATGACGTTCTGACCGTTAAAATCGCAGGTGAAGCGATTGATGATCGAACGCGGGATCAGGGTACCGTCGCTGTTCTTGCGCTGGCCCGATTCCATGACGTGGCTGATGAGCGTCTTGATGGTGATCACCTCGCCTGCTGCTGCAGAGCTAGGGACACGAACGCGGGGTGTTACGTTTTCTGCCATTTGTCTTTACTCCTGACTCAGCCGCCGCAGCCGCCGATGGTGACCTTGACCTCGCTCGAGGCCTGCGCGAACGAGCCGTCGGCCATCTTTGCAATGGCGGTAACAGTCTGCGTCTTCGACAGACGGATACGGGTCGAGCCGAACTGGGCGCCGGCGAGCGGGCCAAAGTTGAACGTGCAGACGCCGGGGTTCGGGTTCCCAAGCGCGAGCACCATGATCGAAACAGCGCCGGGGGCGTTGACTTCGATCGGAACCGTGTTGCCGTTCTCGGCGATCTCAGGGGCGGTCAGAGTTATGCCGCTGCCGCCGATGGCGGCGCCACCGGTGAAAGCTGCAATCTCATCTTCGCCAGCGGCGAAGGCGCGCATCGGAAGCATGGCTGTCGCCGTCGCACCCGCCGCAATGAGAATCGAATCTCTACGCGTGAATTTCATTGGTTCTCCTCGTAAGGCCCAGGGCCACTATTCTGTGAGTGTCAGAAGGTAAGCTACGATATCTTCGATCTCTTGCGCGGTCAGAAGCGGCGGCAAGGGCTCGGTACCAGCTTTACCGGTGAAGGCGTCGCCCGGACGGATGTAGCCGCTCGTCTTGTAGAAGCTCGGCATCATTGTATCGGGGAACGTGATTTT
>JALRLK010000184.1 GCA_023254495.1 Marivivens sp.
TCGCGGGTTCCGAGGCGTTGCTAAAAGCGCTTGAAGCGGGCCACGACCCCGCCCGCGTCCGCGTCCTCCGCGCGCCCTGCATGGGCCGTTGCGACACCGCTCCCGTGGTGGAAGTCGGCCACCGCCACGTCGATCACGCCACGCCTGACCTGATCTCTAAAGTCATCGCTGCGGGCGATTTCCACCCCGAGATGCCCGACTACGAAGCCTTCGATGCCTACAAAGCCAAAGGCGGATACGAAAAACTGCTCGCCTTCCGCGCCGATGGCGATTGGGAGAAAGTGCAGGAAGAGGTTCTCGCTGCTGGCCTTCGCGGTTTGGGCGGTGCAGGCTTCCCCTCGGGCAAGAAGTGGGGCTTCGTGCGCGCCAACCAAGGCCCGCGCTTCCTCGCCGTGAACGGGGATGAAGGCGAACCCGGAACGTACAAAGATCGCTATTACCTCGAACGCACCCCGCATCTCTTCCTTGAGGGCATGTTGATCGCGGCTTGGGCCGTCGAGGCCGAAAAGTGCTTCATCTACATGCGCGACGAATACCCAGCCGTGCTCCAGATCCTCCGTACGGAAATCGCGGCGCTTGAAGCTGCAGGCATCGTGGCCAAAGGCTACATCGACCTCCGCCGTGGCGCTGGTGCCTACATCTGCGGCGAAGAAAGCGCGATGATCGAGTCGATCGAAGGCAAGCGCGGCATCCCGCGCCAGCGCCCGCCCTATGTCGCGCAAGTCGGCATCTTCGACCGCCCGACCCTCGTCCACAACGTCGAAACGCTGCACTGGGTCGCCCGGATCTGCCGCGAAGGGCCGGAGATTCTCAGCGCGACCGAGAAGAACGGCCGCAAGGGCCTGCGGAGCTATTCCGTCTCGGGTCGCGTCGCCAAGCCGGGGGTTTACCTCCTGCCCGCAGGCTCGACCATCACCGATATCATCACCGCCGCGGGCGGCATGGCCGAGGGGCACGCGTTCAAAGCCTATCAGCCGGGCGGCCCCTCTTCCGGCCTTTTGCCCGCCTCGATGAGCGATATCCCCCTCGATTTCGACACGCTCCAGCCGCACGGGACATTCATCGGCTCCGCCGCGGTCGTCGTCCTTGGCCACAAGGACAACATCCGCGCCGCCGCGCTGAATATGCTCCGCTTCTTCGAAAGCGAAAGCTGCGGGCAGTGCACGCCCTGTCGCGTGGGCTGTGAGAAGGCCGTCAAGCTGATGCAGGCGCCGAAATGGGATGCGGCCCTCCTCGGCGATCTTTGCACCGTCATGGCCGACGCCTCGATCTGCGGCCTCGGCCAAGCTGCGCCGAACCCGATCAAACTGACCCTGAAACATTTTCCGGACGAGGTCTGAACCATGACCGATCAGATCAAATTCACCCTCGACGGGCGCGAAGTTTCGGCCAATGCGGGCGAGACCATCTGGGACGTGGCTAAGCGCCACGGCACCGATATTCCGCACCTCTGCCACAAGAATCAGAAAGGCTATCGCGCCGACGGCAACTGCCGCGCCTGCGTGGTCGAGATCGAGGGCGAGCGGACCCTCGCCGCCTCCTGCTGTCGCAATGCGACGAACGGCATGGTCGTGAAAACCGCGAGCGAGCGGGCCACGAAATCCCGTGCGCTGGTTATGGAGCTTCTTCTGGCCGATCAGCCCGAGCAGGCCGCCGCGCACGATAAATCAAGCCACCTGTGGGACATGGCCGCCTTGAATGGCGTGAGCGAGAGCCGTTTCCCGACGATCGAGCCCGAGCGCATCCCGCTTCTCGACAACAGCCACGTGGCAATGCGCGTCAACCTTGACGCCTGCATCCAGTGCGGCCTTTGCGTTCGCGCCTGCCGCGAGGTTCAGGTCAATGACGTGATCGGCATGGCGGGGCGCGGGCACGATGCCTATCCGACCTTCGATTTCGCCGACCCGATGGGCCAATCGACCTGTGTGGCTTGCGGCGAATGCGTTCAGGCCTGCCCGACCGGCGCCCTGATGCCCGCGACCGTTCTCGATACCGCCGAAGTCGGCGACCGCGCCGATATCGACAGTGAAACGCTGAGCATCTGCCCCTTCTGTGGCGTGGGCTGTCAGGTGAGCCTCAAGGTCAAGGATGGCAAGGTCAAATACGTCGAGGGCGTCAATGGCCCCGCCAACGAGGGGCGGCTTTGCGTCAAGGGCCGCTTTGGCTTTGACTATATCCACCACCCCCACCGCCTCACCAAACCGCTCATCCGCAAGGAGGGCGCACCCAAGGGGCTCAACGTCGATCCGGCCAATCCGTTCACCCATTTCCGCGAGGCGACTTGGGAAGAGGCGCTTGATTTCGCCGCCGGCGGCATGGCGCGGCTCGCGCAGGCGCAGGGCGGGCGGGCGATTGCCGGCTTTGGCTCGGCCAAATGCTCGAACGAAGAGGCCTATCTCTTCCAGAAGCTGATCCGGCAGGGCTTTGGCCACAACAACGTCGATCACTGCACCCGCCTGTGCCACGCCTCATCCGTGGCGGCGCTGATGGAAAACGTGGGCTCGGGCGCTGTCACTGCGACCTTCAACCAGATCGAGAACGCCGACGTCGCCATCGTCATCGGCGCCAACCCGATCGAGAACCACCCCGTCGCCGCGACCTATTTCAAACAGTTCACCAAGCGCGGCGGAAAACTTATCGTCATGGACCCGCGCGGCGTTGGCCTGCGCCGTTTCGCGACACATATGCTGCAATTCCGCCCCGGCGGCGACGTCTCGATGCTCAACGCGATCATGCATGTGATCGTCGAAGAGGGCCTTTACGATCAGGCCTATATCGAAAAGTTCACCGAAAACTGGGAGGCCGAGAAGGCCCACCTTGCGGCCTTTGCCCCCGAAAAGATGGAGGCGATCTGCGGCATCCCCGCCGAGACCCTCCGCGCCGTGGCCCGCGATTTCGCCACCGCCAAGGCGGGAATGATCTTCTGGGGCATGGGTGTCAGCCAGCATATCCACGGCACCGACAATTCCCGCTGTCTCATCTCGCTTGCGCTGATGACAGGCAACGTCGGCAAACCGGGCGCGGGCCTTCACCCCCTGCGCGGCCAAAACAACGTGCAGGGCGCGTCGGATGCGGGCCTTATCCCGATGTTCCTACCGGATTATCAGACCGTCACCTCGGATGATATTCGCGGCAAGTTCTCCTCCGTCTGGGGTTCGGGTGACTGGTCGGCCGAGAAGGGCCTGACCGTGACCGAAATTCTCGACGCGGTGCATCACGGCGACATCAGGGGGATGTATATCTTAGGCGAAAACCCCGCCATGTCCGACCCCGATGTAACCCACGCCCGCGAGGCGCTGGCGAGCCTCGAGCATCTTGTGGTGCAGGATATTTTCCTCACCGAAACAGCGAATTATGCCGATGTGATCCTGCCCGCCGCCGCCTTCTATGAGAAATCGGGCACCGTCACCAACACCAACCGGCAGGTGCAGATGGGCCGCCCCGCTGTCACGCCTCCGGGCGAGGCGCGCGAGGATTGGGCGATCACGGTCGATCTCGCCAACCGGCTCGGCCTTGGCTGGCGCTATGCCAGCCCAGCGGATGTGTTTGCCGAGATGAAGCTCACCATGAAGTCGCTCGACAACATTACATGGGAGCGGCTCGAAGCCGAAAACGCGGTCACCTATCCGAGCCTCTCGCCCAGCGATCCGGGGCAGGCGATCGTCTTTGCCGATGGCTTCCCCCGTGCCGAGGGCCGCGCGCGGTTTGCCCCCGCCTCGGTCATCTCGCCCGACGAGACGCCGGACGCCGATTACCCGATGGTCGTCACCACCGGCCGCCAGCTTGAACACTGGCACACCGGCTCGATGACCCGCCGCTCGACCGTGCTCGATGCGATCGAACCCGAGGCCAACTGCTCGCTCCACCCCGACACGCTCAAAGAGCTTGGCGTGACACCGGGCGGCATGGTCCGGCTCGAGACACGGCGCGGCACGATCACCATGCTGGCGCGGGCCGACAGGGCCGTGGCGCGGGATATGGTCTTTGTGCCATTTGCCTATGTCGAAGCGGCGGCCAACGTGCTGACCAACCCGGCCCTCGATCCCTATGGCAAGATCCCCGAGTTCAAGTTTGCCGCTGTGAGGGTGACGGCGGCCTAGCCTGCCGCCGCAAGCCCAAAAAGGGGCGTCTTGTGCGCCTCGGCTCTGCCGCGCTAGTCTTTGGGTCCGCGCCATAAACGGGCATGGAAAGAGCCGAACTGTCGGCCGCCAAGCGGAACTGAAAGGCTAGCCTATGACCGAACCCCTAATCATATGTGTCGCGATCACTGGCTCGGTGCCGACCAAGGAAAGCAACCCTGCCGTTCCAATCACCGTCGAGGAACAGATCGAGAGCACGCAGGAGGCCTTTGAAGCTGGCGCAACCATCGCCCACTGCCATGTGCGCGATGCTGAAGGAAAACCGACCTCGGACCCCGAGCGTTTCGCCCGCCTTAAGGAAGGGCTAGAAAAGCACTGCCCCGGCATGATCATCCAGCTTTCGACCGGTGGTCGCTCGGGCGCGGGCTTGGCGCGGGGCGGGATGCTGCCCCTGCGGCCCGACATGGCCTCGCTTTCGGTGGGTTCCAACAATTTCCCGACCCGTGTCTATGAGAACCCGCCCGATTTGGTGGACTGGCTCGCGGCCGAGATGATCAAATATGACGTGAAGCCCGAGATCGAGGCTTTCGACCTCAGCCATATCCTCAGGGCGGCCAAGATGCACCAAAAGGGGCAGATCAAAGACACGCCCTATGTCCAGTTCGTCATGGGCGTGAAGAACGCCATGCCGGTCGACCGTGAAGTTTTCGATTTTTACATCAGCACAGTGAAACGACTGTTTGGAGAGGATGCGCCATGGTGCGCCGCCGGAATAGGCGCGCAGCAACTTACTCTGAATGAATGGGCCGTGTCGTCTGGCGGTCACGCGCGCACCGGGCTGGAGGACAATGTCCGGCTCAACCGCGATACCCTTGCGCCGTCCAACGCCGCCTTGGTGCAGCGGGTCGTGGACATCTGCGCCAAGCATGAGCGCCCAGTTGCAACCTGGGCGGATGCTCGGCGGATTCTCGGACTGAAGGAAATTGCAGCATGAAGAAGATCTATGGGTCCGCATCAGAGGCTCTCGCTGGCCTCTTGCATGATGGCATGTTTATCGCCGCCGGAGGTTTTGGTCTTTGCGGCATTCCCGAGCTTCTGCTGCAGGCCATCAAGGAGGCCGGCACCAAGGATCTGACCTTCGCCTCCAACAACGCGGGCGTCGATGATTTCGGGATCGGGATCCTGCTTCAGACACGGCAAGTGAGAAAGATGATCTCATCCTATGTCGGCGAGAATGCGGAGTTCATGCGCCAGTATCTCTCCGGTGAACTCGAACTGGAATTTAATCCGCAGGGTACTTTGGCTGAACGGATGCGCGCAGGCGGCTGCGGCATTCCCGGTTTCTATACGAAAACGGGTGTCGGGACCGTGATCGCCGAGGGCAAGGAGCACAAGGATTTCGACGGCGAAACCTACATTTTGGAGAAGGGCATCTTTGCCGATCTCTCTATCGTCAAGGCCTGGAAGGCCGACGACACCGGCAACCTGATCTTCCGCAAGACCGCGCGCAACTTCAACCCGCCCGCCGCCATGTGCGGCAA
>JALRLK010000035.1 GCA_023254495.1 Marivivens sp.
GGTTTTGCCATGTCAGGGCGATGGCGAAACCGTCGGCCAGTGCGGAAAGGGTTTCCATGCTGCGTGCTCCTTAGAAGCCGAAGGGGCCGCGTGCGAGCGAGAGGCCCAGCACAAGGTGGAAGATGGCGTAGATGCCGACGGAGGTGCCGAGGCCGACGAGAACGGATTCGAGCACCGAAGAGCCCAAGCGCCAAGCCAGATAGGCGGCGAATTCGGTCAGATATGTCATGCCCCCGGCCCTAGCGGGCCAATGGGGCAAGAATAGGGTATCAGGCCCCGCGGATTACCTTGGCGAAGGCCGGAAAGATCGCCTCGTTGGCGCAGATCACCTCGCCATCGCTGAGGATATCGCCACCCTCGCGCAGCGGCTCGACGAAGCCGCCTGCTTCGCGGACGATCACGAGGCCCGCGGCCATGTCCCAAGCATTGAGGCGACGCTCCCAGAAACCGTCGTAGCGGCCGGCAGCCACATAGGCGAGGTCGAGCGCAGCCGAGCCAAAGCGGCGCACACCGGCGCAGGCGGGCAGAAGGCGGGCGAGATCCTTGAGGGTCTCGGGCAGGTCGGCGCGGCCGCCGAAGGGAAGGCCGGTTGCAAAGATCGACTCGATCATCTTGTGGCGGGCCGAGACGCGCAGGCGGCTTTCGTTGAGCCAGGCGCCCTCGCCTTTTTCGGCATAGAACATCTCGTCCTTCACCGGATCATAGATCACGCCGGCGACGATCTGGCCCTTGTGCTCGAGGCCTATCGACACGGCCCAGTGCGGCAGACCGTGGAGAAAATTGGTGGTGCCGTCGAGCGGATCGACGATCCAGCGGCGGGTCGGGTCTTCGCCCTCGATCACGGTGCCTTCCTCGCCGAGGAAGCCATAGCTCGGACGGGCCGCCATCAATTCGGTGCGGATCGTCTCTTCGGCACGCTTGTCGGCGCGGCTGACGAAATCGCCGGGGCCTTTGGCGCTCACCTGCAGCTGCTCGACCTCGGTGAAGTCTTTCAAAAGAGCACGACCCACCTTGCGGGCGGTCTTCATCATCACGTTGAGGTTTGCGCTGCCAGCCATCGGGGCCTCCGTCTGCGGATCAAGCCGCGCGTATAGGGACAATGGGGCGGCGGGGCAAGGGGGCCAGCATCGAGCACCGACTTTCTTTGCGGCAGTTAACTGGGCGTTTTCCCTAGAAGGCTATCGAGGGCCAGAGGAAGTGAGATTTTCATGGTCAGCGACCGACTCGATAGCATCCGCCATCAGACCCGTTTTGTCCTTCACGTCGTGGAGCGGGACATTTTCAAAAGAATGGGCACGACGGCCATGATGGTCGCCATCTTCTGTTGGCTTGACCAATACGCGTTCGCATTCTCGCTTCTCGTCCTTCTACCCCCTTTCGAGGTCGCCGCCGCGATAGCGGTCCGCAAGCTCCCAAAAGAAGACGCGGAAATCTCGAGGCGGTTCATTTCTTTTGTCTGGTTTCTCCAGATCGGCTCGACAATCGTCTACCTCAGCCCTGCCTTTCATCTGACCATGCAAGGCACCGCGCCGATGTTTCTCGCGGCGTTTCTTTGGCTGTCGGGAATTTTCGTCCATATCACCAATACCTTCTTTTCAATGCCGTTCTACAACTGGACCCTGATGCTGCCGTCTTTTGCAGCCGCCTTCGGTGTTCTTTGGATGGCGGCCCAGATGGAACAAAACCCCGAGACGCGAAGCCAATGGTTCGTCGCGATGACCATGCTTGTTGTCTATGTCTTCAACACCTTCGAGACGCTTCACAAGCAAACCGACACCCATCGCGCCCTCGATCGGGCAAGGAAGGAATCGAACAACCGGCTCAAGGAACTTGAGCGCTTGACCCGCCACGATTCACTGACGGGCCTTCTGAACCGTCGCGGGTTCGATTTGAGCCTCGCCGAGCTGTTGAACCGTTCCGGCCCCAATCCGTCTGTGGCTGTCTTTCTTCTGGATCTCGATGGGTTCAAGCCGATCAATGACACCTACAGCCATGACGCGGGCGACAAGGTCTTGAAGACGATTGGAGACCGTCTGACCGAGATGGTGGGCGGCCATGGCTGTGCCGCCCGGTTCGGCGGCGATGAATTTGCGCTGGTCTTGAAGGACACGGTCGATCAGGCGGCGGCTCTCGAATTTGGGCGCAAACTGGTCTTGTCGATCCAGCAGCCGATCCACCACAGCGGACGGGCGCTGCAGGTTTCGGCAAGCGTTGGCGTGGCACTGGCCGCCACAGGCAACGAGACAGTCGGCAACCTGTGCACGGCGGCGGATCAGGCGATGTATCGCGCCAAAGGGAGCCATGGCGCCAAGGTCGTTCTCTATCAGCCGGACACCTTCGCGCGACGCACCTCTCTTGAAGATCGCAGGACTATTTTCGCGGCAATGGAGCGGGGCGAGATTCGACCTTACTACCAACCGAAGGTCGACCTTAAGACGGGGGCGATCTATGGTCACGAGGCCCTAGCCCGATGGGTCCGCCCGACACCGGCGTTATTCCCCCAAGCGCCTTCTTACCGCAGATCAACGAGCTTGGGCTACACGGCGAGTTCCTTCTTTACATGGCGGGCCGGGTGCTTGCGGACATAGACACCCTCATCGAAGAGCAGCAGTTTCCCGGCGATATCTCGATCAACATCCCCGAGGTTGCCCTTGCGACACGGAGTGGCAGGACAGACTTTCGGAAATTGCTGGATCAGCATCCGGCAGCCCGGCTTCAGCTGACGCTGGAAATCACTGAGGACGTATTCATTCAGCGCGCGACAGACACCATCATGGAAAGCATTTCCCGGTTTCGCCAGATGGGATTGCGGGTCGCTCTCGACGATTTCGGGACCGGCTTCGCCTCGTTCCAGCACTTGCGGCAGCTGGAATTCGACGAATTGAAGATCGATCCCAGTTTCCTGCATGGGCTCGGCACAGACAAACGCGCCGAAGTCATCGTTTCCGGCTTCTTGTCGATGGCCGCCGGTCTTGGCGTGGCGGTCGTCGCCGAAGGCATCGAAACCGCCGGCCAACTCGCCATTCTCCAGCGACTTGGCTGCACCCACGGACAGGGATTTTATTTCGGTCGGGCGGGGCCGTTTGAGGAATTCCGGGCGCGCGTCTGCAGTGAAACGGTCCGAAGAGCGGCTCACAACGAACAGCTGCGTCAGGCCTGACCCCGTTGCAGTTTGACCGCTTCCTGGCGGGCAAGGCGCTTGAAATGGGCGATGTAGGGCCGAGCCGTATCCTCGCTGCGGGTCGCCGCATACATACGGCGCGTGAGGCCGGCTTCGGTAATCGGTAGGGCGACATAGTCGGCCGATTTCCGCACCGCCCGCACCACCCAGTCGGGCAGGACAGACACCCCCCGCCCTGCCGCTACCAACATCAGGATCACCGCAGTCAATTCAACCCGCCGGATCGCCGCCGGCTCGACATGGGCGGGCGCGAG
>JALRLK010000154.1 GCA_023254495.1 Marivivens sp.
GCCATCGCACCGCTGGCGATAAGGCAAAGTCCCGCGACATGGCTCAGATGGGTCTTTCTCATAGTCATCCTCTCATGCGCCGGACGGATGGGGGCTTTGAGGAGAACTCGCGACCTTCCCTCCGCCGGTCTTAACCGGTTCAGGTTCAACGGGTTCGCAGACCATTCCGCATCTCAGCCCTGTTGCGAGGGCTCCCCGAGGTACCGCCTAAAATAGCCCTCTGCGACGCCGCCGCAAGGGCAGAAACGCGATTTGCGCTTGGCCCATCGCCGAGGCCGCGCTATGCGGGGGGCAAAGGAGCCCGATCATGTCGTTCAATACCTTCGGCCATCTCTTCCGCGTCACGACCTGGGGCGAAAGCCATGGGCCCGCGCTTGGCGCGACGGTGGACGGCTGCCCTCCGGGCGTCGAGCTTTCCGAAGCCGACATCCAGCCGTGGCTCGACAAGCGTCGCCCGGGCCAGAACAAGAACACCACCCAGCGGCAAGAGGCCGATCAGGTCGAGATCCTGTCGGGCGTGTTCGAGGGCAAGACAACTGGCACGCCGATCCAGCTGATGATCCGCAACACAGACCAGCGGTCGAAGGACTATGGCGATATCGCTCAGTCGTTCCGCCCCGGTCATGCCGACATCACCTACCACCAGAAATACGTCATCCGCGATTATCGTGGCGGCGGGCGCTCTTCGGCGCGGGAAACGGCGGCGCGGGTTGCCGCGGGCGGCGTGGCGCGCAAGGTTTTGGCGGCGCTGGTCCCGGATGTGCGGATCAAAGGCTATATGGTGCAAATGGGCCCCAAGGTCATCGACCGGACCCGCTTTGACTGGGACGCCATCGACCAGAACGATTTCTGGTGCCCCGATCAGGCCGTGGCTGCCGAGTGGGAGGACTTCCTCGATTTCCTGCGCCGCAAGGATCACAACTCGGTCGGAGCGACGGTCGAGGTGGTGGCGCAGGGCGTTCCTGCGGGCCTTGGCGCGCCGATCTATGCCAAGTTAGACTCTGACCTGGCGATGGCGATGATGACGATCAACGCGGTCAAAGGCGTCGAGATCGGCGAAGGAATGGCCGCAGCGGCGCTCACGGGGCGCGAGAATGCCGACGAGATCTTCATGGGTCCGAACGGGCCGGAATTCAGCACCAACCACGCCGGTGGCATCCTTGGCGGGATCAGCACCGGGCAGGATGTGGTGGTGCGCTTCGCGGTCAAGCCGACCTCGTCGATCCTCTCGCCGCGCCAGTCGATCCGTGCCGATGGAACGCCCGTCGAGGTTGTCACCAAGGGCCGCCACGATCCTTGCGTGGGTATCCGCGCCGTGCCTGTAGGCGAGGCCATGATGGCCTGCGTGATCCTCGATCACCTGCTTCTCGATCGCGGCCAGACCGGCGGCGTGCGGGGCAAGATCGGCTGACTATTTCGCCTGACGCGCCAGCTGAACTGCGAGAATACCGGCGGCGATGATCGTCACGCCGATCACGTCGGCCAAGCCCAGCGTTTCTCCCAAGAGCACTGCGGCGATCACCACGCCAAAGAATGGGTTGAGGAAGTGAAAGGTCGCGGCACGAACCGCGCCGATCCGCCCCACGAGCATGAACCAGATCCAGGTCGCGGCCAGGCCGGGAACAAGGGTCGTATAGGCGAAGGCGACGACAAGTTGCCAGCTGAGGGTGACAGTATGTGTCTCTAACAAGGCCGCAGGGACGAAAAGAATGGCGCTGCCCACGAGCATCTGAAGCCCGACGATCATCAAAACGTTGCCGCCAGATGAGGCATTGCGGACCATCAACGTCGCCACCGCAAGCGACACGACACCAATCCCGCAATAGATCACACCCATCAGATCGACGCCACCATTGAAGCGGGCGCTCATGATGATTGTGACGCCGACCACACCGGCGAGAAGGCCAGCCATCGCCAAGGGCCGGATCTTCTCACGGAACACAAGCCAACCGGCCAACGCCACAATAAGCGGCATGGTCGAGGCTATGATCGCGGCGAGCGAGGCTTCGACCGTTCTCATCGCCACGAAATTCAGACCCAAATAAAGGGCATTCTGGCAAATCCCGAAGATCACCACCGCTCGCCATTGCGACTTGGTGAGCCGTGCGCTTTGGCCCAGCGACCAAGCGATGCCAACACCCAGAAGACCCGAGATCAGGAAACGGAGCGACAGGGCCGAAATCGGCGGCGCGTATTCGACGATCACCCGCGCCGATGTAAAGGCCGAAGACCACATCAGGGCAAAGGCCAGCCCCATTCCGATTGCGCGCAGATCCATCATTCCCCCAATGAAAAAGGGCCGCCGTTCGCGGGCGACCCTTTCCTATCCTTTCGTCGGGCGCAAGCCCGCAAAGGCTTAGCCGTTGACGCTGTCTTTCAGAGCCTTGGAGATGGTCATTTTCACAACCTTGTCAGCCGGCTTCTTGATGCTTTCGCCCGTGGCCGGGTTGCGAACCATGCGCTCGGGGCGCTCGCGGCAATAGATCTTGCCGACACCCGGAAGGGTCACGGCGCCGCCGGCCGAAACTTCTTTGGAGATGATCGACAGGAGCGCGTCGAGCGCAGCACCCGCCGATTTCTTGTCACTGCCAGCGCCTTCGGCGATCGCCGTTACGAGCTGGGCTTTGGTCATCGGTTTTGCCATTTTCTGGTCTCCCTTGTCTGCCCATACCTTGGGCCTCATTTTCCGCATACTAACGGTATGTGGTATAGCACCACAACGAATTGTGATACATTGCAAGCCAAAATCGCCCTTATAGTAGCGTTTTTTGGCGTTTTCAGAGGAAAGCGGTCTCCTCAAAGCTTCTCAGCTTGCGGCTGTGGATGCGTTCAAGCGGCATATCGCGGAGGCTCTCAAGCGCCTGAATGCCGATCATGAGGTGGCGCGCGACCTGCGTTTTGTAGAAATCCGAGGCCATCCCCGGCAACTTCAATTCGCCGTGGAGGGGCTTGTCAGAGACACATAGAAGCGTCCCGTAGGGCACGCGGAACCGGAAGCCATTTGCCGCGATCGTCGCGCTTTCCATATCGAGCGCGATGGCGCGGGATTGCGAAAGGCGCTGCACCGGCCCCGATTGATCCCGAAGTTCCCAGTTGCGGTTGTCGATGGTGGCCACCGTACCGGTCCGCATGATCCGTTTGAGTTCGAAGCCATCAAGCGCCGTGACGTCTGCCACCGCTCTCTCAAGCGCGATCTGGATCTCGGCCAAAGCGGGGATCGGCACCCAGATCGGCAGATCGTCGTCGAGAACGTGATCTTCGCGCAGATAGGCGTGGGCAAGAACGAAATCGCCAAGCCGCTGGCTATTCCGCAAGCCGGCGCAATGGCCGACCATCAGCCACGCATGGGGCCGCAGAACGGCAATGTGGTCGGTCGCTGTTTTGGCGTTCGACGGGCCGACTCCGATGTTCACAAGGGTGATGCCCTGCCCATCCGGCCGCTTGAGGTGATACGAAGGCATCTGCGGCATCTTGGGAAGGTGCGGCAGGGTCTCGTCGCCTTTTGTCAGAATGTGGTTTCCGGGCCCTACAAAGGCCGAATATCCGCTTTTTGGATCGGCCAGCGCGGTGCGGGCATAGGCCTCGAACTCGTCGACATAGAATTGATAGTTGGTAAAGATCACATGGTTTTGGAAGTGATCCGGAGCCGTGGCCGTATAGTGGGCGAGGCGCGCTAGCGAGTAGTCCACTCGCTGTGCGGTGAACGGCGCGAGGGGGTGGGCGCCATCGGGATAGGTAAAGCCATAGCCATTGACGATATCGTCGTGCGTTGTTGACAGGTCCGGCACGTCGAACACATCGCGCAGGGTAAACTCGAGCGCGCCTTCCTGCGGAACCGTCACCGCCGGATCACTGGCGACGGCGAAATGAACCGGCATCGGCGTCTCGGAGGCGCCGATCTGAACCGGAACGCCGTGGTTCTGCAAAAGTAGGCCGATTTGCTGTTCCAGATAGGCGGCGAAGAGCTTCGGTCTCGTCACTGTTGTGGCATAGGTGCCCGGTTGAGCGACGTGGCCAAAAGACAGGCGGCTGTCTGTCGAGGCATAGCTCGTCGTCGTAAGGCGAATTTCGGGATAGAAGGCGCGATATCGAGCCTTGGGAAGGCCCGTTTTGACAACCTCGGCGAAATGTTCGCTGAGGAAGTTCGTCGCCTCTTCATAACGCGCGATCAGACGCTGAACGGCCGCGACCGGATCGGTGAAATACTCGGGCGCAGGTGTTTTTGGGGAAATGATCGGGTAGTGCTGTTCAAATTCGTTCATCTAATCGTTCCTCGTCAGGGTCATCTGTCGTTCGGAGGCGCTCTCCGAAGCCCGACGCTTTGGGGTTTTATACCATGGTCCATTCCCGAGTCTGACACCAGTTGTGCAACAGCCGCAAGACAGATTGAGGTTTGGCGTCGCCTTGGAATGTCGCAAATCTTCTTGCGGGTGCGATGCGCCGGATGCAGCCTGTGCCAAACAGGAGAGCAATCATGCCCGTCACCCGACTGCGACAGAACCTTGAACATTGGCAAGAGCGCGTCGACCTTGCCGCTTCGTTCCGCTGGACCGCCCGCCTCGATATGCACGAGTCGGTTGCCAACCACTTCTCGCTCGCGGTGAGCGAAGATGGTTCCAAGTTCCTCATGAACCCCTATCTCAGGCATTTCTCGCGGATCAAAGCGTCTGACCTGCTCCTCCTCGATGCCAACGACCACGAGACATTGAGCCGCCCCAACGCCCCCGACCCGACAGCCTGGGGCCTTCATGGCTCGATCCACCGCGCGGTTCCTTGGGCGCGCTGTGTGATGCACGTTCACTCGATCTTTGCGACCGTGCTGGCGAGCCTTGCGGATTCCGTAATCCCGCCGATCGACCAGAACACGGCAATGTTCTTCAATCGCGTGGTTGTCGACAATCATTTCGGCGGCATGGCCTTCGAAGAGGAAGGCACGCGTTGCGCCAAGGCGCTTTCCGATCCCAAAAAGAAAACACTAATACTGGGCAATCATGGTGTTTTGGTCATCGGCGCAACCGTTGCCGAGACCTTCAACCGCCTCTACTATTTCGAGCGGGCCGCCGAGACTTATATCCGCGCCCTGCAAACGCAGAAACCGCTGCGCATCTTGTCAGACGAGATCGCCGAAAAGACCGCGGGCGAGTGGGAAGGTTATGGCGATTTCGACGTTCAGCATCTGGCCGAGCTCAAGGCCATTCTGGACGAAGAGGGCTCGGATTACGCGGATTAGAGCCTAGTTTGCCCGAAGGCCGCGAGGCGCAAGCCCGAACTCGGCCTTGAAAGCACGCGTCATCGCAGCGGGATCCTGATAGCCGGTGCGAAACGCGATTTCCGAGATGCTATGATCGGTCTCGATCACCAGTTTTCGCGCAAGGATCAGGCGCAGGCGCCGATAGACGGCCTGCGGGGTCGCGCCCAATTCAGCCTTCATCCGCGCTTCAAGCTCTTTCTGCCGCCGCCCGACACGGCGGGCAATCTCGCCGATGGACAAAGGGGTTTCGAGGTTCTCCTGCATCACAGCGACGGCCCGTGCCACGCTGCGGCCCCGCGC
>JALRLK010000171.1 GCA_023254495.1 Marivivens sp.
AAGTTGCTCAAGCCACCCGCGCAGAACGCACATGCCGCTTGGGTTCTCGAGCGCCTGGCGTCCAAGGCGACAGCAGAGCTCGCTAATATCCTGACCGATCAAGCCAGTGAAGGAAGGGCTGCTAATCTGTTTGCCTTTCGATGGCAGGATTTGAACCTGTGGCGTCCAGCACCCAAAGCCGGCGCGCTCTCCAGGCTGCACTACACCCTGCAACAGCCGCTGGCCCTGCGTTATCACGGCCACCAGTTTCAGAACTACAATCCCGATCTCGGCGGGGATCGCGCCGATCGTTCTGGGATCCACCATCAGGGATTCAGCTGCGATCCCTTCCGCAAAAATGATATGGTGTTCGTCATAAAGCAGCTGAAAATACTCCATGAAGCTGCTTTCGCGCTGATAAATGGTGGTTCCATTGATCAGGTGACGAACCTTGACGAAGACTTCCGACCTTCCGAGGCCCAAAGCATCCTGCCGTTGATAGACAAACACACGGTGGTTGGGGCTGACGACAAGATCTTCAGCATTGTGAAGGGTGCCTTTGGTGATCACGACCGGGGCTTCTGCGCCGGTCGCGCGGATCGTCGACTGGCCGATCCAGCGGATCGGTTGCGCGCCGTCATCGCGGGTCAAGATGCGATCCCCGACCTTGAGATCCTCGATCCGGCGTTGTTCGCCTGTCGAGAGGGTGATGTGGGTGCAGCGGCTGAATGTGACACAGGCCATTCGTGCAAAGAGCGCACGAGCTGCCTTGGGATCATTGCCGACCAGCCGATACTCGATATCCTCTTTGAGGGTATCGAGAGGCAGGAGATAGGTCTCGACAAGCACCCCAAGCTCGACCTCGGCCAAGATAAGGGCCTCGTGGGTTGATCCGTCGCTTCCCATCAAGGTGATGCATGTATCGAGAAAAAGATCGTTGCCACGACCGCTTGCCGGAGTTTGGCTCACGATCTGGAAGGGCCGATCGTCGCCCGAAAATCGGAAGGCCAACTGGGACCGTTTGGCGCCCTGCGCCAGTTTGTAGACATCGTCGAGAACAAGGTCGTCAGAGACAGACAAATCATCTCCGCGCGCCACGCCTGCGACCGCAGTGAAATCCGAGGATTTATAGACCAGATGGGCCTGAAGGGCCTGAAACTCAACCGAAGACATTTAACCACTCTAAAACTAAACGTTGAACACTTGGTTTTGGCTAAAGTCTAAATGCGGCGGAATATGGTCTTGGATTGGGTCTTCCTTTGGCTATTACTGCGTTTGAGGAATGACCGAGAGGAGAACGATATGGATCTGGGAATTCGCGGCAAACGCGCGCTGGTGTGTGCGGGATCGAAGGGGCTTGGGCGTGGTTGTGCCGAGGCTTTGGCCGAAGCGGGGGTCGATATCGTCCTCAATGCCCGCAGCGCCGGTCCGCTCGAGGAAACCGCGCAGGCGATCCGCGCGGCCTATGGCGTTTCCGTCACCACCGTTGCCGTGGATGTGACCACGCCTGAGGGCCATGCCGCCGTACTTGAGGCTGCCGGCCAGATCGACATTCTGGTGAACAACGCAGGCGGCCCACCGCCGGGGATGTGGTCGGACTGGGATCGCGAGGATTTCATCAAGGCGCTGGACAGCAATATGCTCACCCCTATCGCGCTGATCAAAGCCTCGCTGCCGGGGATGATCGAACGGGGCTGGGGCCGGATCGTGAATATCACCTCGGGTGCTGTGAAATCGCCGATCCCGCAGCTTGGCCTGTCGAATTCCGCCCGCGCGGGCCTGACCGGTTATGTCGCTGGTACGTCGCGGCAGGTGGCCAAGCACGGGGTGACGATCAACAACCTTTTGCCGGGCATCCACGCGACCGACCGGGCGATCCAGCTCGATACCGGCGTGGCCAACACCAAGGGCATCAGCATCGAGGAAGCCAAGAAACAGCGCGAGGCGACGATTCCGGCGCATCGGTATGGCACGGCCAAAGAATTCGGCTCGACCTGCGCCTTCCTCTGCTCGCAGCACGCGGGCTTTATCGTCGGGCAAAACATCCTTGCCGATGGCGGGGCCTTCAACTCGACCCTATGAACGGGCGCTTGCCCAACGGGGGCAGGCTTGGTAGAGGCGATATACCCGAGAGCTTTGGTCGGAATTGAACCCTGTGAGCCAGCCCCCGCGCCTTGAGATCCGCAATATCACCCGCTCTTTCGGCGGGCGACGGGTCGTGAATGACGTGTCGCTGTCGGTGATGCCGGGGCAGGTGACCTGCCTTCTGGGCCCTTCCGGCTGCGGCAAGTCGACGACCCTGCGGATCATCGCGGGCGTCGAGATGCAGGACAGCGGTAGCATTTTCGTCGATGGCCAGCTTGTCTGCGATACGGTCTATCGGGTGCCGCCCGAGGGGCGGTCGATCGGCCTGATGTTTCAGGATTTCGCGCTCTTCCCGCATCTGAGCGTGGCGCAGAACGTGGCTTTCGGCCTTCACGGCTCCCGCGCCGAGACCGAGGCGCGGGTGACGGAATTGCTCGATAAGGTGGGCATGGGCAGCTATGCCAGCGCCTATCCCCACGAGCTTTCGGGTGGCGAGCAGCAGCGCGTGGCGCTGGCCCGTGCGCTCGCGCCGCGGCCGCGCATTATGCTGATGGACGAACCTTTCTCGGGCCTCGACGACCGCCTGCGCGACGAGATCCGCGACCAGACGCTCGATGTGCTGAAGAGCGAGGGCACGGCGGTTCTGCTTGTCACCCACGAGCCGGGCGAAGCCATGCGGATGGCCGACGAGATTGCGCTCATGCGCAACGGCAAGATCGTCCAGCGCGGCGCGCCCTATAACATATATAACGCCCCCGTGGATCGCGCCGTGGCAGCTTTTTTTAGCGATATCAATGTGATCCGTGGAAAAGTTCATGGGGCCCTGACGGAAACGGCCTTTGGCCAGTTCCTCGCACCCGGCGTGCCGGACGGCACCCAGGTCGAGATCGTGATCCGGCCTCAGCACCTGCGGATCGATTTCGACCGTGGCGGCAAAGGCCCGCTGCCAACCGCCTCCGAAGGCACGCCGGCCCGCGGGATTGTCGAACGGGCACGCTATATGGGATCGGAAAGCCTCGTCGAGTTTCGCATGGATTTCGATGGCTCGTTCCTGAAGGCGCAAATTCCTTCGGTCTTTCTGCCTAATCCCGGCACGCCGCTCTGGCTGATGATCCGTCGCGATCGCTGTTTCGTCTTTCCGGTCCGCTAGGGCAGGGTCAGGACCGCAAGGAAATCGTCGATGGTCTTGCCGTCCTCGGGCAGGAAAGCGGCCGGGCCGACCGACAGGCTTACTATAAAGTCGAGCCGGAACACCCTGAAATCCTGTAATGTTTCACTGAAGGCGGTGAGCGTCCAGGTGCGCCCCCAGAAATCTAGCTGCAGCGGCCGCGCGTCGTGGACAACCGTCGAGACATCGGGCGCGGCATAGGCGAAGCGCAGCATGAGATGACCGCGCAGCCCGCGCCGGATCGGGCCGATATGCGGGGCGGCTCGTGCGGCCTCGGGCGTGGCGTAGACAAAGCTCTGCGTCCCCGGCTCTTGCAGGCCCTCAGGTGTTACGGCGCCGACCTTGCCGCGCAACGAGGCGGCAGCCTTAGCCAGAGCCGGATCGGCGGCGCTTCCAACGAGCGAAAGGCCGAGGCGGAGCGCTTCGAATTCCTCGCGGGTCAGGGCCAAGGGTGGCAGGCTCACCGGCCCCTTGAGCACATATCCAACTCCGCGCTCGCCCTCGACCGGCAGGCCCGAGGCCTGAAGTGCGGCCATATCGCGCCAGATCGTGCGGGTCGAAACCCCAAGCGCCTTGCCCAGATCGCCCGCGCGGTGCAACTGCCCGTCGCGCAGGGTCTGGATCAGGGTGAAGAGGCGGTCTTTGCGGCGCATCGGTGGGGCAAACTGTCAGTTTCTTCTAAGCGTTTTGCATAAGTGCCACGAAAAAAAGGGTTTGGCGAGGGTTAGCAACTGACATTTTTGTGTCAGCAGCCGTGAGTTTGGCTTCTCGATCGGGCTGATTTTCGTTCGATTTGGCCTTTGATCTGGCCGGGCATGGCCGTAAGACTGGTCTGTCGAAATTCTGAGGCGGCTCCCTCACGCCGCCTGACATGGGAGAGAGAAAATGCTCAACAACATCGGCCTTCCCGGCCTTCTTCTGATCGCTGTCGTCGTTCTGGTCCTCTTTGGTCGCGGCAAGATCTCCTCGCTGATGGGCGAGGTCGGCAAGGGCATCACCGCCTTCAAGAAGGGCGTGGATGACGGCAAGAAAGAAATCGAAGACGGCGCCGCAGACGCCGCGCGCGACGTGACCCCGGAGAAGGAAAAGGACAAGGCCTGAGCCTTTTCGTCCCGACCATCCAACAATAGGGGATACCGTCGATGTTTGGCCTCGGCTGGAGTGAAATGGTGCTGATCGGCATCGTGGCGTTGATCGTCATCGGGCCGAAAGACCTGCCTGTGATGTTCCGCACCTTGGGGCAGTTTACCGGCAAGGCGCGTCAGATGGCGCGGGAATTCAGCCGGGCGATGGAAAATGCCGCCGATGATGCCGGGGTGAAAGACATCTCCAAGACAATCAAGGCCGCGGCCAATCCCCAGAAGTTTGGCATCGACAAGCTGAAAGAGGCGACCGACTTCAAGAGCGCGATCAAGCCGGGAGGCGAGACCGAAAAGCTCTCGCAGGAACGCGCCGAGATCCGTGACAAGATCCAGGAGGCGACCGCCCGTGTCGCTTCGGAACGGATCGCCCGGGAAAAAGCCGCTGCAGAAGCCAAGGCTGCCAAAGACGCTGCGACAGCCCCCGCGGCCAAGGCTGCGGCCAAGCCCAAGGCAGAGGCCAAGTCCGCCGCCGCGAAGCCGGCCGCCAAACCCCGCGCCAAGAAAGCCGCCACCCCCAAGCCTGAGGCCAAGGCATGAGCAAGTCCGACGAACTCGATGATTCCTCCGCGCCGCTGATCGAACATCTGGCCGAGCTGCGCGACCGCCTGATCAAGTCTCTGGTGGCCTTTATCATCGGCATGGTGATCTGCTTTGCATTCTGGAACCCGATCTTCAATTTCCTGACCCAACCGCTGTGCTCGGCTCTGGCCGATCGGGGTCAGGAGGACTGCGGCCTCGTCCTGATCGCGCTGCAAGAAGGTTTCTTCGTCGCCATCTCGATCTCTCTGGTCGGTGGCCTCGCGCTGTCGTTCCCGGTCATCAGCTATCAGATGTGGCGCTTTGTGGCTCCGGGCCTTTATAAGTCCGAGAAGGGCGCGTTCCTGCCCTTCCTCGTGGCCTCGCCCTTCATGTTCGCCCTTGGCGCGGCCTTCGCCTATTACGCGATCACGCCGCTCGCGTTTAACTTCTTCCTGAATTTCCAGCAGCCCGGCTCGCTCCTGACCGGAACCGATGGCGAGACAGCCGTCGCCGGCATCGCCTTCCAAGGCTCGGCTCAGGCCTATCTCTCGCTCACGATCAAGTTCATTGTGGCCTTCGGCCTCTGCTTCCAGCTGCCAGTGCTTCTGTCGCTGATGGGCAAGGCGGGGCTCGCAAGTTCGCGCGGCCTCAAGGGGATGCGGAAATATGCTGTCGTCGGCATTCTGATCGTCGCCGCCTTGGCGACCCCGCCGGATGTGGTGAGCCAGGTGATCCTCTTCACCGTCGTCTATGGTCTCTACGAAGTCTCGATCCAGCTTGTCGCCCGTATCGAGCGTCAGAAAGATGCCAAGGCCCGCGAAGAGGGGATCATTGGCGAGGGCGAGAGCCTGTTCGACGAACCCTCGGACGAGGAAGAAGAAGCCGCTGACGAGGGCAAGGCGTGAGCGCCGAGCCGCTTGACCGGATCGCGGCGGCGCTGGAACGGATCAGCCCGCCGCCCCACGCGGCCCCTGACTTTGCCTCCGCTGGCGCTTTTGTCTGGCATCCTGATCCTGACCGTTTGGTGCCGGTGGCAAAGGTCAACCGGATCGACGTGGGCCTTCTCATAGGCATCGACCGTTCGCGCAATACGCTTCTCGCCAATACCGAACAGTTCGCCCGCGGCCACCCGGCCAATAACGCGCTTCTCTGGGGTGCGCGGGGCATGGGCAAGTCGAGCCTCGTGAAGGCGATCCACGGCAAGCTCTCGGTGGATCATCCGGGTCTGAAGCTGGTCGAGATCCAGCGCGAGGACTTGGCCTCCATCGGCCGCTGCCTCAACCTTTTGCGGGGTCGCGAAGAACGGTTCATCCTCTTCTGTGACGACCTCTCGTTCAGCCATGACGACGCGCATTACAAATCGCTCAAGGCGGTTCTGGATGGCGGCATCGAAGGGCGGCCTGACAATGTGGTGCTCTATGCCACCTCGAACCGACGCCACCTGATGCCGCGTGACATGATCGAGAACGAGCGTTCCTCGGCGATCAACCCCTCTGAGGCTGTCGAGGAAAAGGTCTCGCTGTCGGATCGCTTCGGCCTCTGGCTTGGCTTCCATCCCTGCGATCAAGACGAATACCTCGCCATGATCCGCGGATATTGCGATGCCTATGGGGTGGCGATCGACGACGAGACCCTGCGCGCCGAGGCGATCGAATGGCAGGCAACGCGCGGCAGCCGCTCGGGCCGCGTGGCCTGGCAGTATTTCACCGATCTGGCAGGCCGCAGCGGCGTGACCCTTTAGGGCAGATAGCTGGTCGGATCGACGCTCTCGAGGCCCTGACGCACTTCGAAATGCAGGAACGAGGGATTGCCCGGGCGCACCTTGCCGATGGTCTGGCCTTGGGTAACCTCGGCGCCCTTCTCGACGGTGAGGTTGTCGAGGTTGGTATAGACCGTCAGCAGATTGTTGGCGTGGCGGATCACCACGATGGCCACGCCATTGGTATCCTTGGTAATCGCCGCGACCGATCCGGCGGCGGCGGCCTTGACGGGCGTGCCAACCGGCGCGCCGATGTCGATGCCATCGTTGCGCCCCTTGGAATAGGCGCGGATGATCGAGCCGGTGACCGGATAGATGAAGGGCGCGTCGCTCGTGGCGGTCTGGCCGAGGTCGGGGGCCGCGGGGGTTTCAACCGGAGCGCTCGAGACGGTCTCTGCCGGAAGGGGCGTCGAAGCCGAGGGCGGCGTCGGGGTCACAGTGCCGGTGCCGGGCTGCGAGGTGGTCGTGGGTCGCGTTTGCGGCGACGGGGTGGCCGATCCCTGCGGGATCAGGAGGAACTGGCCCTCACGGACTGTGAAATCGGCATCGAGGCCATTCCATTCAGCCAAGTCCTGCACCGGAATGCCGTAGAGGCGGCTGATGATATAGGCGGTCTCGCCGCGCTTGACCTGATGGCGCAGCGGTTCGACGCCGGTGGGGGCAGGGGCGATCGTTGTGCTTTCGAGAGGGGTCTCCGAGATCGTCGATTGCTGCGGTCCGGCGCGATCGATGGCGCTCGAGGCCAGTGAAGTGACATCAACGCCTGTTGCCGAGGTGAAGCCGGTGGTCAGTTGCCCCTCGACCCGCACCGGTAAGGCGATAATCTCGCCTTCGCGCAGCGCCGTGTCCGGGTTGATCCCGTTGTATTTGCCCAATGTCATCGCATCAAGGGCGAGCCGTTCGGCGATGGTGCCGACAGTGTCGCCCCTGCGGGCAACCGCAACCTGATAGTTGGGATAGGTTATGACGCCGCGAGCATCTGGCTCGGGCCGGATCGGGATGCGCTGGATCGAAGCCGTTGTGTCGAGCGTATTTCCGCCGAGATCGCGCATATCCCAATCGAGCGCTGTCTCCTGACAAGCGCTCAGAAGGGCAAGGGCGGTCCCTGCCAAGAGGAGGCCGCGAAGGGCAGAAAGGCGATGGGTCATTGCTCGATCCTCGTCATATGTCATGCCCTTGTTGATCGGGGCTTTTGGGGGTCGCCTAGCTGCCAAGTCCTTCAACCAAAGGCACAAAACGCACGGCGCGCAATTCGTCGTAATCAAAACCGTCTTCTGTCCGCGTCACTCGGATAAGGCTTTGGACCGCATCCGACTGCCCCACGGGCACCACCATGATACCCCCAACGCGAAGCTGGGCCAAGAGCGGGCCGGGGGGGTCTTCGGCGGCGGCGGTCACAAGGATGCGATCAAAGGGGGCCTGTTCGGGTAGGCCGAAGCTGCCGTCGGCATGGACGGCGGTGATATTGCTCAGGCCGAGCCTGTCGAAGATCGCCTGCGCCTCGGTCACAAGACGCTTGTGGCGCTCGATCGTATAGACGCGGCGGGCCAGCTGACTGAGGATCGCGGCCTGATAGCCCGAGCCGGTGCCGACCTCGAGAGTCTTGTCGCGCGGCTGAATGTTCAGCGCCTGTGTCATCAGGCCGACGACCGAAGGCTGGCTGATCGTCTGGCCCGCGCCGATGGGCAGCGGCATATCCTCATAGGCGCGATCTGCGAAGATGCCGCGCACAAAATCGGCGCGGTCGATCCTTTCCATGGCGGTAAGCACGCGGGCGTCCGTCACTCCGCGCGAGCGCAGAGCGAAGAGGAACTGCATCTTGCGCTCGGCGTCGGTCGTCATGCGAGCGCGTCCTGCAGATGCGTGAGGCGGTCGTGGGCGGTGAGGTCGGCCCGCATCGGCGTCACCGAGATGAGGCCTTCGAGGTTGGCGTGCGCGTCCGAGCCGGGAAGCGTCGGCTCATGCTGCGCGCCGCCTTTGATCCAGAGGAACCGGCGGCCCGAGGGCGAGAGGTGCGGGTCGACCGTAAACCGCGTGTCGCGGCGATAGCCTTGGGTCGTGGCGCGGGTGCCTTTGACGGCGGCGGCGGGCACGGGCGGGAAATTGACGTTGTAGAAGAGGCGATAGTCCTCTTCGTCCCACGGGGCCGCATCAAGGAGGCGCCGCACGACCTCAGCGCCGTAGGCCACGGCGGCCTCGAAGGGATCGGCCAGATCGCGGTTGTCGGGGCCGAGGAATTGCGACAGCGCAATCGCCGGAAGGCCCTGAAGCGCGGCTTCCATCGCGGCACCTATGGTGCCCGAGTAGAGCACGTTCTCGGCGGCGTTGTTGCCACGATTGACGCCCGAGAGGACAAGATCGGGCGGGGTGCCGTTCATCACGTCATAGAGGCCCGCCAGCACACAATCGGCGGGCGATCCTTCGGCGGCAAAGCGGCGGGGCCCAAGCTGGGCCACCATCATCGGATGGGTGTAGCTGATGCAGTGGCCGACGCCCGATTGCTCGAAGGCAGGCGCAACGGTCCAGACCTCACCATCCGGCCCGGCGATTTCTTCGGCAATGGCCTGAAGCGTGATCAGCCCCGGTGCATTGATCCCGTCATCGTTGGTGATGAGTATGCGCATATCGTCCTGCCCCTCTTTGCCCTTTCCTATGCAATCGCGGGCAAGGCGGCAAGCGGGCAGGTCAGCCGAGGATCTCCGGCAGGAGGCGGGCGGCCTCGTCGCGAATATCGGCGAGCTTGGAGCGGTCCTCGCCGGGATAGAAACGGGCGCGCGTGCTGGTGGGCATCGGGCGGGGCGCAAGGATGCGTACATCGGGGCCGGTGCGCTGGCTCTCGGCCTGCCAGCTGCGGGCAAGGGCGATCTGGGCGGCCTTGGTCGCGCCGTAGTGGCCGAAATAGGCCTCGCCGCCGCGCGGATCGTCGAAGAACACGGCCTTGCCCGACTGCCCCAGAAGCGGGGCGACATAGGCCATCAGGCGCTGGGTGGCTTGGACGTTGATCTCGAGCGACTTGACGAAATCCTTCTCGGCCAGTTGCGAGGCGGGCGCGAGGGGCCCCGCGTGGATCGCCGTATGCACCCAGAGATCGAGCTTGCCCCAGCGGTCGAAGAGCGAGCGGCAGAGCTGCTGCATCGCCGCTTCCACCGTGATGTCCATCGGCGCAAGCGTCGCCTGACCGCCCGCGGCGGTGATCCGGTCGTCGAGCTCTTCCAAGGCACCGACCGTCTTGGCGACGGCGACGATGTGGTGGGTAGGAGCGAGGGCTTCGGCCAGAGCGGTCCCGAGACCGCGAGAGGCTCCGGTGATGAGGGCGACGGGGAGATCGGCTGTTTGGGTCATGCGGCTCCTTTGGCATGAGCGCAGCGCCTGAGCAAGAGACTTGCTCCGTCAGCGGCCTATCCTACGTACCGTTATCGCTCGCATTCGTTGACAATCCGCTGCACCGCGGCAATGGTGCGGCAGCTCTATTTGGAAAGGTGGGCCATGACACTCTCTTCGACACTCGTTCGCTCGAACTCAGTTGGCGCCAAGGCGCTGATGGTTCTGGGCGGTTCGCTCTTTATCGCTGCCGCCGCTCAGGTGACGGTGCCGATGTATCCGGTTCCGGTGACCCTTCAGACCCTCGCCGTGCTGCTCGTAGGCTTTGCCTATGGCGCCCGTCTCGGCGCCGTGACGCTTTTGGCCTACCTCGCCGAAGGCGCGATGGGCCTGCCGGTCTTCGCCGGTTTCGCCAATGGCGCGGCCTTCTTTGGCCCGACCGCTGGTTTCCTTGTCGGCTTCGTCGCGATGGCTTGGCTTGCGGGCCTCGTCGCTGACGCTGGCGTGCGCCGCGTCCTGCCGCTTTCGGTTGCTGCAATCGTGATTTCGGCCCTGCTCTATGTTCCGGGTGCCGCATGGCCGATGGCCGTCGCCGGTGCCTTCGGTCTCGAGGGCGGCTGGGTCAACATCAGCGCCTCGGGCATCTGGACCTACTTCATGGCGCCCTTCCTGATCGGCGATGCGGTCAAGGCGGTTCTTGCCGCGCTGATCGTCACCGGCGCCTGGAAGGCCGTGGCCCGCAAGGCCTGAGGTTTCTGACAGACATCGAAGGCCGCGCCGGAGCGATCCGGTGCGGCCATTTCTATTCCGCCTCGGCGTGGAGCCGCGACAGCGCTGCCTCGCACATCCCGTAGGGTTCCCATTCGCAGCCCGCGCAGAGCGTTTTGAGCGATCCGGTCGGGACAGCGGCGCGGATGCGGGCCTTGGCCTCGCCCCATGTCAGCTCTTCATGGGGTTTCAGTTTCAAAGCAGCGGCATGGGCTCGGTCGAGCATCTTGATCTTGTCTTGGGTGGTGCACAAAGTGCCGCGCCGCTTGGGGCAGGGGGCGCAGATATCGTCCGCCGCGCCGACCACGCGGATCGGCGTTTCGTCACCCTCAGCCGCGCGCAGACGGCCCATGACGATGCCGGTCATGTTCTCTGTAAAACCGTCGGAATAGCCCTTGCCTTCATAGCCGAGGGAGCAAAGGAAATGGTGGGGACGGAACCGCACCGGCGTCATGCGAGGCCCGCTTCCTTGAGACGCGCAGCGATCAGGCGTTCGAGAAGGTTGTCGGGTAGGGGCCGCTCGGACGTGAAGTGAACGCCGGATTTGGTGTAGGTAAAGCCGCGCTCGTCGAGTTCGGCGGCAAAGGCCGGTACCACGCTGCCAGAATGGGGAAAGAAGCTGCAATGCTTTGTGAAGCCAGCGTAGCCCGCGA
>JALRLK010000047.1 GCA_023254495.1 Marivivens sp.
CAGTAGTGCGGATAATCAATCGGCTGACCAATGCCGAGAACGCCATCGACCTTCCACTATCGCGCGAGATCCGGTTCGAGAAGGTTAGCTTTGCCTATGGGCGTGAAAGCGGCGGGATCGACGAGATCGACCTGACGATCCGCCCCGGCGAAAAGATCGGCATTGTCGGCGCTTCGGGCGCGGGCAAGTCGACGCTCGTGGCGCTGCTACTGCGGCTATACGATGCCGAAAAGGGGCAGGTGAAGGTGGGCGGGCATGATGTGCGCGAGGTCACGCAGGAAAGCCTGCGTCGCAATATCGGGATGGTCACGCAGGAAACCGCGATGTTCAACCGCACTGCGCGGGACAACATCCGCTATGGCAGGCCGGATGCCGACGAAGCGGCGGTGATCAGCGCTGCAACCCGCGCTGAGGCGCATGATTTCATCCTCGGACTCGTCGATCACAAGGGCCGACAGGGTTATGATGCTTTCCTCGGCGAGCGCGGTGTCAAACTGTCGGGCGGCCAGCGGCAGCGGATCGCGCTTGCCCGCGCGATGATCAAGGACGCGCCGATTCTGGTGCTCGACGAGGCCACCAGTGCGCTTGATTCCGAGGTCGAGGCGGCGATCCAATCGGCGCTGGAAGAGGCGATGAAGGGCAAGACCGTTCTGGCCATCGCGCACCGGCTTTCGACGATTGCGCGGATGGACCGGATCATCGTGCTCGAGGCTGGCAAGATTGCCGAAGAGGGCTCGCACGACGACCTTCTCACCAGGGACGGGCTTTATGCCCGTTATTGGAACCGCCAGTCGGGCGGGTTCCTTGGCGTGCCAGACGAGTCTGCGGAGGCGTGATGACCCGCGTTGAACACCTGACCCATCAGGGGATGGGCCGCACCGCCGAGGGCAAGTTTGTCCCGCGCGTCTTGCCGGGGGAAGAGATCGAGCTTCTGGACGACGGGACGGCCCGCATTTTGGCGCCTTCGGCGGATCGTGTCGCTCCGCACTGTCGCCACTACAAAAGCTGCGGCGGTTGCGCGATGCAGCACGCAAGCGATGAATTTGTGGCGAAGTGGAAGATCGAGACTGTCGCGCGGGCTTTGGCGGCGCAGGGGATCGAGGCCGAGATTGGCGGCATTGAAACATCCCCCGCAGCCTCCCGCCGACGTGCCAAGCTCTCAGGACGCCGCACAAAGAAAGGCACGCTCGTCGGCTTTCATGGCCGCGCCTCGGATGTGTTGGTCGAGGTGCCCGACTGTCGGCTCCTCTCGCCTGCGCTCTTGGCAACCCTACCGGCGCTGCATGATCTCACCGCTCTGGCCGCCTCTCGCAAAGGCGAAGTGGGCCTAACCGTGACTGAGAGCCTTGCTGGCCCCGATATCCAGATCGAGACCGACAAGGAGCTGACGGGCGAATTGCGGATCGAGCTTGCGGCGCTGGCGCAGAAACACCGGATCGCCCGGCTTGTCTGGCAGGACGAGCAGGTGGTGATGATCGAGCTGCCCTATCAGCGGTTTGGCAAGGCGCAGGTCGTGCCGCCTGCGGGTGCGTTCTTGCAGGCGACCGCCGATGGAGAAGCCGCGCTTCTGAGGGCGGTCAAACAGGCGATTGGCGGGGCTGCGCGGGTTGCCGATCTTTTCTCGGGATGCGGCACCTTTGCGCTGGCGCTGGCTGAAACTGCCGAGGTTCATGCCATTGAGGGCGAAAAGGCGATGGTCGCGGCGCTCGATCGCGGCTGGCGCGGGACGCAGGGGCTGAAGCGGGTGACAAGCGAGGCGCGCGACCTTTTCCGGCGGCCGCTCTTGCGCGATGAGTTGGCAAAGTTCGACGCCATCGTGATCGACCCGCCCCGCGCAGGGGCCGAGGCGCAGGTGGCAGAGATCGCGGCGTCGACCGCTCCTCTTGTGGCGATGGTGTCGTGTAGCCCGATCACCTTCGCCCGCGACGTGAAGGCGCTGATCGCCGCGGGGTTCAGGATCGAATCGCTGGTCGTCGTCGATCAGTTCCGCTGGAGCAGCCATATCGAGGTTGCCGCCAAACTTATGCGCTAGCGCCCCGCGAAACTGTTACTGGTTTCGAACGGGAATCTGCTATAGTCCGCGCCAAATAGCGTGGAAAGCGCAAGAGTAGGCAGGATGCGGACTTTCATTTTCGGACTTCTCGCGGCGGTGACGCTGGCGGTCGGCGCCCTTTCGGCTGCGCCCTCGCTACCCGTCTATGACGGACCGCAGATCACGGCGGTTGTCGTCCACAAGGCGGCGCGGCGGATGTATCTTGTTGCGGGCGATGTGGTAATCCGTGCCTACGATATCGAGCTTGGCTTTGCGCCCGAGGGCGACAAACAGGTCGAGGGGGACGGCAAAACCCCCGAAGGGGCCTATCGGATCAATTTCAAGAACCCGAACAGCAACTACTACCTGTCCTTGGGGATCTCCTATCCGAACAACAGGGATCGTGCCGAAGCGGCAGCGTTGGGCAAGTCGCCGGGCGGAGATATCTTCATCCACGGAACCCCGAGCGGAAAGTTACGGGCCAAGGATTGGACCTATGGCTGTATTGCCGTGACCAACAAGGAGATTGAAGAGATCTTTGCCATGGTCAAAACCGGGACTGCGATCTTTATTCACCCCTAGCGGCCGGTGACCAAGGTCCACCAGATTTTGCCGGCAGGCTCCTGATACCACGCAAACCCGATGACCGTGATCGTCGGGTCGAGGATGACGGCGCGGGTATCCTCTTGCCGCATCCATGCGGCGAGGGTCTCAAGTTCGGTCTCGTAGGTTTCCGAGATGTTTTCTCCCATGATCCGCCCCGGGAATCCGACGCGACGGCCGCGATCCAAAGGGGATGAACCGTCCGAGCCGAAATGCCATGGGCGGTTTTGTATGGCCATGTCGCGCGAATGGGTGGCGGCGGCAGCGTTGAGCTGCGCGTTATAGGCCACCGGCTGAAGCCTCGCCGCTTTTCGCAGGGCGTTCATGCCGTCAAGCAAATGGAACATCACTGCATCCTGCCCATCGGCGGCAATACGGTAGACCTGCGGAAGAGGCAGGCCGTCGGGGCCGATCTTGACCCCTGCAGCTGGTATACAGGCAGCAACCGTAGCCGAAAGCAGACCCAAAAGTGCGGCGCGGCGGTTCATGGAGTGTCCCCCTTGGTTTCCGCGCCTGATTACCCTGTCCTTTGGCGCACATCAAACCCGGAAAGCGCCCTGTAACAGTGGTTTTAATTGCGCCTTGCCGTGGTTCTCAATTAAGAGGCGCCATACGAGGAATCTGGCCAGAACCGGAGCAATTGAGATGTCGGACCACACTACCCGAGCCCTGGGGCGCCGTGCGTTTGTTGCGGGGCTTGCAGCAACGGCAGCAAGCGGGGCGGTGGCGCAGTCGCAAGGCACCACCGAAATCGAACGCGAGATATCGCAAACGCTGACCCATAATATCTCGAGCTTCCGCGCGCTCGACTGGCAACCTTATTTCAGCAATTTGCGGAATGGCGCGATCCTCGTCGATATCACCTCGCGCGCGCTGCATTATTGGTCGCAGGATGAGTCGATCTACAAACTCTACCCGACCAGCGTCCCGCTGACCGACGATTTGACCCGCAAGGGGCGGACCGAAGTGGTCGAAAAGGTCGTCAAGCCCACATGGCGGCCCACACCCTCGATGCGCGAGCGCAATCCTGAATGGCCTGCCGTTATTCCCGGCGGCGATCCGACCAACCCTCTGGGTCCGTTGGCGCTCTACCTTTCGTGGCAATATTACCGCATTCACGGGACTCACGACACCCGCAAGATCGGCAGACGCTCGTCAAATGGCTGCGTTGGGCTCTACAATGAACACATAACCGAACTCTTCTCTTTGGCGAAGGTTGGCACGCAAGTGTTGCTTATTTGACGATTTTTTGCTGATCTAGCGATGTTTGCCGATGTAGGGACTTGGCAAATCGCTAATTCTTCTGCTTAGAGATAAGCATGAGGTATGTCTTGGGTGCCCGCTGCCATCCTCTTTGAAAAAAGGTGGTGGGCGAAAACTGGAGAAATCTAATGAAAAAAATCGTTGTCGTCGCCGTCGCTCTCGTCGCCGTCGCCTCCGCTGCCTTCGCTGGCGGCATGGCCGAGCCGATCATGGAAATGAGCCCGGTTGTCATCGAAGAAGCCGCCGCGGGTTCGATGGGCGCTGGCATGCTGATCCCGCTGATCCTGATCCTCCTCATCGCCATGGCGATGATGTAAGCCGATCTGGTAGATCATTCGGGGAAAGGCGGCAGAACAATTTGCCGCCTTTCTTCGTTTTAGGCCCAGCCTTGCAGGTTGGATTGAATGATGCCGATCAGGGCCGCGATATGCGGTTCGTCGGCGTTCAGGCAGGGCACATAGGTAAAGCTCTCGCCGCCCGCGTGCTCAAAGCTCTCGCGGATCTCTTCCTGAATTTCCTCAAGCGTCTCGATGCAATCGGCCGAGAAGGCCGGGGCAATCACGGCGATGTTCTTCACGCCCGCTTTGGCCTGCCGCGCCACTTCCTCCACCGTGTAGGGCTTGAGCCACTCCTCGGGGCCGAACTTTGACTGGAAGGTCGTGATCAGCTTATCGTCTGACCAACCGAGCCGCTCTTTCAGGAGGCGCGTCGTTTTCTGGCATTGGCAGTGGTAGGGATCACCCTCCTGCAAATAGCGCTCGGGCACGCCGTGGTAGGAGCAGACCAGAAGATCGGGTTTGACCTTGGCCGCAGCGTATGCGCGCTCGACCGAACCCGCGAGCGCGTCGATATAGGCGGCATCTTCGAAATAGGGCGGGACGATCCGCACCGAAGGCTGCCACTTTTCTTTCATCAGGACGCGGAAGAGCTGATCAACACATGAAACCACTCACGCTTTACTGCAAAAGCTACAGCACCGATCTGCGGCGTTTGGTACGACTCGCTCAATCTGTACAGAAATTCAACACCGAAAACATTCCGTTTTATGTGTCAGTCCCAAAAACAGAAGTGCCCCTTTTCAAAGAACACCTCAGTGGCCTGGATGTACAACTGCTGGAAGACGAAGAGATTTTGCAGGCATCGCCACGCATCGACATCCAAAAAGTTTTAGAGCTTCCAGGCGGTCTGTCTCAACAAATCATCAAGTCCGAATTTTGGCGTCTTAACATATCAACATCTTATTTGTGCCTTGACTCTGATGCTTTCTTCATTCGACCGTTCGGACAACAAGACTTTCTGGCACCCGATGGCTACCCATACACCATAATGGATGAAGCCCACGATTTGCTGGATGACGCCATACGGCAAAAGCGACTTAAAGTGATCAGTGACTTTAATCGTGAAGCAGATCAATTCCAGCAACT
>JALRLK010000058.1 GCA_023254495.1 Marivivens sp.
CCGGGCTACCGTGCTTGCGCATCGCTTTCTTGAGGAATTTCAATGCAGCTTTCTTGTCACGCGCCTTGGTGACAAAGCTCTCTAGCACCTCACCCTCATGGTCCACGGCGCGCCAAAGGTAGTGCCTCTCACCGTTGATCTTCACGAAAACCTCGTCGAGGTGCCATTGCCAGTGGCTCGTTCTTATCCCTTCGATCCGGCGTTTTCGTATCTCGTTGGCGAACATAGGGCCGAACCTGTGCCACCAAAATCGAACAGTTTCGTGGCTGATCTCGATGCCCCGTTCATGCAGAAGATCCTCAACGTTTCGCAGTGAAAGCAGGAACCGCACATAGAGCATGACAGCCAAGCGGATGATCTCGGGGCTCGTTTTGAAGTACTTAAAGGGGGAGCGTTTCGTCATAACCAGACGCTAGCTGGCGCTGCTCCCAGCCTAAAGCCAAGTTCTCCAATAACATCTCATCGCACAAAATAATCTCCAGTCCAGAGAACTCTTGGAACGTTGGCGTATCTAGACCCAGCCGTTTGGAAGCCTGTTCTTAATTTCCTAGCACGGTTTTCAGAATTGGTGCGGGATCGTAGATTGGGGACGTCAAGACAGGGCCCCCAATGCAGCATTTTCCAATTTTTTTGAACCTTAAATCCCAGCTGATAATCGTGTCGGGCGGAGGCGAGGCTGCCCTGGCCAAACTACGCCTCCTTTTCAAGACTGAAGTGGAGATCAAGGTCTTTGCGCTCCATCCCAGCCTGGAAATAAGACATGCTGCAGCCGCGGGCCAATTAGCCTTACACCTTCGTGCACTTGCCAAAGGTGATGCGACGGGCGCGAGGCTGGTCTACTGTGCCAATGAAGATGCCGATGAGGACGCGCAGGTCGCCGAGATTGCTCGAGCGGAAGGCGCGCTGGTCAATATCGTTGATGACTTGCATGGATCGGATTTTATCACCCCTGCCATCGTCGACCGCTCGCCGGTCACGATTGCCATAGGTACCGAAGGCGCCGCGCCGGTTTTGGCCCGCGCCATCAAGGCCGACCTCGAAGAGCGTCTGCCAAGCGCTATCGGCCTTCTTGCACGCGTCGGAAAGCGGTTTCGCAGCAAAGCGGCGCAGCTTTCGCCAGGGCGGCCAAGTCGCGATTTCTGGTCTGAATACTATTTCAAAGAGGGCCCCGGCCTGGTGGCAGGAAGCCAGAACGAGGCCGCCGCGGAGCAGGCACTTGAGCGCCTATTGGAGCGGCATCTGCAGCGCAAACCTCGCGAGGGACGCGTTGCCTTTGTCGGCGCAGGCCCCGGTGATCCTGATCTACTGACTATAAGGGCCAGAAAAGAGATCCACGAGGCAGATGTGGTGATCCATGATCACGGCCTCTCGCCTGAAATCCTCGAACTTTGCCGCCGCGAGGCGATCATCCGTGCGGTTGACCGCCACGCTCCTACGGCCGTCGGGCGCGAAGCAATCCTGATCAAACATGCGTTGGAAGGCGCACAGGTCATACGCCTCAAGCATGGTGATCCAAGCGACTTGGAAGAAACCGTCCGTGAGATTGCCGCACTTGAAAGCCAAGGCATCAACTGGACAATTACTCCCGGTATTTCTGTCGCTTCTGACAACATTGCGGGAGGCACCATTGGCCAAACTCCTCCTGTCCTGAGGGCAGAGCCTATACTCCGGTCCGCCTAGTCACGGCAAACAGAAGTCTCTAGTGCATGACTGAGCCAAGAAAGGTCAGCCCATCAAAAGGCTGCCCAAATAGTGCCGACGCAAATTGATTGAGCTTTAGATCAGGCCCTGTGGCGCGACGGCGAAGGCTGCGAACGGCCTGAGCAAGCAAAACAGTTTTCCAAACAATAGTTGCTCAAAGAACAGAAGTTCGCAATTCGCAACACCCGCGGGATTGCCGTCTACGTCAACCACCACGACCTCACAAACATCCTTATTTTCAATGGCATATGGCCGTATCTCGGCCGACTCTATATCTTTGCCCTATGGCGCAGAACGGCAAAATGCGCCGCACCAAAGCAAACTTCGAGCCCCTGCGCGGCTCGCACGGCACCGAAAAACGAGGACCACGACGAATGCCCAGCACTTTTACGCCAAAGGTGGTGACAGCAAATGATCTGTTGGAAGGCGACGTCGTTTGGCTGACCGCTGACGACCGCTGGAGCCGTGACATGCGCGAGGCTGAGTTGATCGACGACGAGGCGCATGCCGATATCCGTTTGCTCGAGGCGCAGTCACAGCGGTCAGTCGTTGTCGGCGCCTATCTAGCCGACGCCCGGCCCGGTGCCACCGGACCCGAACCGGTTCACTTCCGCGAAATGTTCCGCACGCGGGGCCCCTCAAACTACGCGCACGGCAAGCAAACGGGGATCTGAGCATGTATGCCTACAATGATTTCGACGAAGCCTTCGTCCGGGAGCGTGTCGCCCAGTTCCGGGGTCAGGTCGAGCGTCGTATGGATGGCAGCCTGAGCGAGGATGAGTTCCGCCCCCTGCGGCTGATGAACGGCCTCTATCTTCAGCTTCACGCCTATATGCTGCGCGTTGCCGTTCCGTATGGAACGATCAATCCCACTCAAATGCGCCAACTCGCACATATCTCCGAGACCTTCGACAAGGGCTACGGCCATTTCACGACCCGTCAGAACATCCAGTTCAACTGGCCCAAGCTGCGCGATGTGCCCGATATTCTTGAGGCGCTCGCGGATGTCGAGATGCACGCCATCCAGACCTCGGGCAACACGATCCGCAATGTTACGGCCGATCATTTCGCCGGGGCGGCTGCGGACGAGATCGAAGACCCGCGCCCCTATGCCGAGCTGATCCGCCAGTGGTCGACCGATCACCCCGAGTTTCAGTTTCTGCCGCGCAAGTTCAAGATTGCGATCACCGGAAGCCCGAACGACCGCGCGGTGACCAAGGCCCATGACATTGGTCTGCGCATGGTGCGCAGCGCCGATGGCTTGCCGGGGTTTGAGGTGATCGTCGGCGGCGGGCTTGGCCGGACGCCGATGGTCGGCAAGGTCATTCGCGGCTTCCTGCCCACCGGCGATCTTCTGCCCTATATCGAGGCGATCGTCAGCGTCTGGAACCTTCTGGGCCGCCGCGACAACAAATACAAAGCGCGGATCAAAATCACGGTTCACGAGCATGGGATCGACGAGATCCAGCGTTTGGTCGAAGAGCGTTTCGCTGAAATCCGCCCGAGCTATTCCGGCGTCGATCAGGATCTGCTGGCCGAGATCAAACAGCACTTTGCCAGCCCCGTTCTGGCCGAGCGTTCGGTAGATGCCTTCGAAGCGGCCCGCCGCGCCGATCCGTCCTTCCGCTCGTGGAGCGACACCAACCTCGCCGCGCACCGCGTGGACGGCTTTGCCATCGTCACGATCAGCCTTAAGAAACCGGGCGCGACCCCTGGCGATGCCACCGCCGCACAGATGCGCACGATGGCCAAAATCGCCGAAACTTTTGGCTACGGCGAATTGCGCATCAGCCACGAGCAGAATGTGATCCTGCCGCATGTTCACAAGGCTGATCTGCCGGCCGTTTATGAGGCACTTCGCGAGGCGGATCTGGCCACCGCCAATGTCGGCCTGATTGGCGATATCATCGCCTGCCCTGGCATGGATTACTGCGCGCTTGCAACCGCCCGCTCGATCCCCGTGGCCCAAGAGATCGCCGAACGGTTCGAGGCGCTGAAACTCGACCACGAGATCGGACCGCTCAAGATCAAGATTTCGGGCTGCATCAACGCCTGTGGCCATCACCATGTCGGCCATATCGGCATCCTTGGCCTCGATCGGGCCGGGGTCGAAAACTATCAGATCACGCTGGGCGGCGACGGCACCGAAGACATGGTAATCGGCGACAAGACCGGCCCGGGCTTTGCTTATGACGAGATCACCGGCGCGATCGAGCGGATCGTTTTGGCCTATCTCGGCGAGCGGCTCTCGCCGGAAGAAACCTTTATTGAAACCTACCGGCGGGTCGGGATCGCCCCGTTCAAAGCGGCACTCTACGAGCAAGGGGAGACGGCCAATGCTGCATAGGCTGACGCTCGACGAAAAGGTCTCTGGGCTCAACGGCCAGTTCGATCAGCAAAGCGCCGGCGAGATTCTGCGCCATACGCTCCTGAGCGGCGAGTTCGGCAAGGTGGCGGTTGTGTCGTCATTCGGGGCGGAGTCGGTGGTTCTGCTAGATCTGGTTGCCGCCATCAATCCGGCAACGCCGATCCTATTCCTCGACACCGAGATGCTCTTTACCGAAACCTTGGCCTATCAAAAGACAGTGGCGACGCATCTTGGCCTGACAGATGTGCGCGTGATCACACCGGCCCGCGAAGAGACCTTTGAGCAGGACAACGAGGGGCTTTTGCATCTCTATTTTCCCGATCAGTGCTGCGCGCTCCGTAAGTCGATCCCGCTGCAACAGGCCCTCAAAGGCTTTGACGCCTGGATTACCGGGCGCAAGCGCTATCAGTCGGGCAGCCGCGCCACCCTGACCCCCTTTGAGAACGAGGCGGGCCGGCGCATCAAGGTCAACCCGCTTGCCCATTGGGGAAGCGACGAAGTCAAGGCGCATATGGCGGCCAGAGACCTGCCGCGCCATCCGCTAGTGGCGCGTGGCTATCCATCGATCGGCTGCGCCCCCTGCACCACCCAGGTCGGCTTTGGCGAAGACCCGCGGGCGGGCCGCTGGCGGAACCAGGAAAAGATTGAATGCGGCATTCATTTCACGGCCACCGGGGCCGTGCGCGATAGTGCGGCCTAAGACGAGGTTTCTCATGACCATACTTGTCACCGACAGCGGCTTTGTCTCAGACGACTGGCGCGATGCCATCCTCGCGCCCGAGGCCATCCTCGCAGGGGCCGGCGGCGCCAATCTCGGCGTTGCGCTGTCCTCTAGCGCTGATCCAGCGCTTTTCCGCGGGGTGCTCGATACGATCGATCTCATTCGCGTCGACTTTCCAAGTTTCTCGGATGGGCGCGGCTTTACTATCGCCCGCCGCCTTCGGCTTTTGGGTTATCATGGCCGGCTTCGCGCCTCAGGGCGGCTTTTGGCCGATCAATACGCCATGGCGCGGCGGGCCGGGTTCGACGAGGTTGAAATCCCCGACGATATGGCCGCCCGCCAGACCGAGGATCAATGGCTCGCCCGCGCCAACTGGCGTGAGCATGACTATCAAAGGCGCCTGCGCGCCTGACGCTCTAGCACATCCGACATTGAACAAAGGGACGGCCAAGTCCGCAAGATATGCATGACCGAACAGAAGACGATTAGCACCGCAGGCGCCCGCCCCGCGCCGAAAACCCCCGCCCTGCCCGATGCACAGACGGTGACGCAGGTGCGCCACTACACCGACCGGCTCTTTGCCTTCCGCGTGACGCGGCCCGCCTCGCTGCGCTTCCGCTCGGGCGAGTTCGTGATGATCGGCCTGATGGGTGAT